>CAYRBL010000006.1:10947-24048 GCA_964422385.1 uncultured Bacteroides sp. | reverse complement strand
AGAGGTTAGGTGAGGTAAAAAATAATTCTGTAAAAGTACTCATTTATATCCATTCAACTGCTATGTCTTTCTCTTATTTCAAACTTAAATTAAAAAACATAAAAAAAGCCCTTGCAAACCTAATTACAAGAGCTTTTTAAATTATTAATTCTTAATTCTTAATTATGTTTTTCTGTCTTTTATTCTTAATTTTTATTTTTAATAACTTTAGGCATTTTAGGCACTTTAAGTACTTTAGGCACTCTTACGCCGCAGGCATTACCTCTTTTATCCTTATTTCGCCCGGTAAATCTACATCATCGCTTTTGAAACCTAAAAAACGGTTTAAAATATCGCCCAACTGAGCACCTGTTACTGTTTTAGTTTCATCCGGAAGCCATGTTAGTGGATTTGGGATTGTTTCAGAGTCGGCAGCCGGAAGACTTCCTCCCATAACGTTACCGAATCCACAATTATGTATCTGGAAGATTTTTGAAGAATCATAAACTCCTCCGAAAAATTCTAATACACCAATTGCTAATGGAACTACTGTTGCACCTTTATCAGGATCAATATGCGACTGACGGGTATCAAAGACAGAAACATCAAATATATCAGCAACTCTTTCGGGTGTGTCTTCAAAAATTTCCATCATAGCGCCTGTTGTTCCATGGCCTTTTACACACCATTTTACTCTTGAAGCCTCCATCAAAATGGATTGAGCATCCAATGCAGTTTTGGCATTTTTAGCTGCTGTAATTATTTCTGAATATGCTGTAACTTTTACTGCAAATGCCGCTTTTAATGTAGCTATATCAGGGTAAGCACCTAATGTAATTAATAATGATTTGTAATTTACAACTTGTTTGCCTGTTGACAAACCATCATAAAGAGCTGAACGGGTTATTACAAAAATAGTATTATATTCTTCTGTTCCTTCAGGATGTACGTGTTGTATATCAACATCGAGCAATCTTAATACTGATATCATTGCTTTTTCAGTAAGAGTTTCTCTAATAGTAGCTCTTAAGGAGGCACTGAATTTATTTTTATATAAGATGTAATTTGTTTCTACATCGTCTGTGAAAGGTTGTAAAATATCGCCTTTAAGCTTTACCGCAGCATTAGTTGTTCCTATAAAGTTGAGTGTTCCCTGTGAATTCATGGCAAATTCATACGTTTTAGGATAAGTTCCTTCTGTGTACGAAAGATAGATGTTTTTTGAATGCGAATTTTGTGTCATATTATTTTGTTTAAAATTGGTTTTATTTGTTGATTATTTTTTCTACAAATTTACTCTTTTTTTTGCATTAAAACACAAATACTTATAAAAGATTTTATAATCACGATTTGCGCAATTGGGAGTGTATTGGATCAGACCTATCTGAGATAAAGTTTTTTTTATTTTTATTGAAATAAGGTCAAAATAATCAGATAATTGGAGATTTTGGGCATTTTTTTTGACTTATTTTATCAAAATCCGTCATTTATTATTTCAATTCTTCCTTTTTATTTTTAAAAAGGTACTTTTTTTTACTGAAAATTTAAGAAAAATCTAATGGTATTTTAAAACCATTTAGGTTTCGTCAGAATCATCAAAAAAGGTCTGTTTATACATATCTGCTAAATTCTTTTCATCAGAAAGGTCTTATTTGTGTAAAGAAATCTACAGATATTATCAGAAAGCTCTGTTTATACAAAAGTATTCTACAGATTTGTATAAATGGAGTCAATTATACAAAAGAAATCTACAGATTTGTATAAACGGAGTCAATTATACAAAAGAAAACTACAGATATGATCAGTTGGGCTCTTTATGAGCACTTTACAAAAAAGGTGTTTTTGGGAAGGGTTTTGGGATTTATTCCCCTAAATGGAGAATTATTGTCCTCATCCTTTAATTTAAACTTTTTCTTAAAATAATTTTCTCCAAAAACTAAATAGAATTTTTTCAAAAATTGTAATATTTTCCCTTTTTATTAGCTTTTTTGTAATAGGATTTAAAGCATTAAAAACGGTATAAGATTGTTCTAAATAATCTTTTGATTTGTAAATTCTATTATTTGTCCCTTTTGTATAACAAGAGCAAATTATTTGTCTATTTTTTAGAATTCTTATATTAAATTCTGCTTCTATTATAAAGTCTTCGGGTAAATCATTATTTTTTAATGTTTTTTTGATAGAATAAACAAAATGATTTAAAAACTGTGATAATGGTGTGTCATTTAGCTCTTTTGGATAGATTTTTTTATTTAGTAAATCTATTTTAACAAAATCTATATTTAAATCATTTGCACAATTTACAATCCAATCACTCATATATCCTTTCAAACAATAGTTAAGAGTACTAAAGTACGACTGAGCTAAACTGTATGCTAAACCATTTAATACTTTTGTTTTTGCCATATCCTTTATTAAATATTAAATTTATTTTGTTCTCCTATTTTATTTTGTATTAGAGTCTTCCTTCTTTAATTACCTATTATTCTTTTTAAAGTTCTTTTATCGATAAATAGACTTCATCAATAACCAAAGCCATTCTTTTTATATCTAAAGTCTCCATTTTATCAGTAGGCCTATGATAATTATTGTTTCTATAAAAAGACGTATTGGTAATCATAACAGCACTATATTTAAAATTCCAATAGTTTAAATGATCCGATAAATCAATACCCGAAACGGAAGCAGGGGCTTTGAATGACTTAGTTTTGATTAATTTTTGTCGTTTCATTAATCTTTTAAACTTTCGTCCAAATTTTCCATTACCAAATTTTTGTACTACTGTAATAAAATTGGCTTTATTACCATAAAACAATTTCAGGAAACCAATAGGGTAGTGTTGCGAATGAGGAATATCGGAAAAGTAACCAATCATCTCCAGACAAATCATTCCTTTTATTTTTATATTATTATCATGAAGAGATTTGGCATGAATATAACTGCCCATGTTTTCGGTGTCGAAATAAGGAGGTTCTTCTAAAGTATAGGCTACAAAATCTATTCTATTCTTTAAATTTTCTTTCGACAATAATCTTGTAAGCTCCAAAAGCCCAACCAAACCACTGGCATTATCGTCGGCACCCTCCTGAATGTAAGCCACATCATAATGTGCACCAACTACTATTCTTTCTGTATTTTTTAATCCTAAAACTCCAATAACGTTTTTATAAATCTTCCCATCCACTAAAAATGGCTGAAAATAGACCGAATCGCAAGTTTTCTTTAATTCATTATAAATATAATCGGCAACACTATCCAAAGTCTTTACATTTTTATAATACCTACTGTTGAATGTCTTAGTTATTTTAAAAAGATCATTTTTTAACCTTACAGTATCCGAATAAGTATTTGTATTTTTACTAAAAGCATAAGAAAAATTATTAATACTAAAAATAAATAGAAAACTGAGGCTGATTATAAGTATAAAAAGTAGTTTTTTCATTGGTATATTTTTTATAAGTTTTATTTTATTCTAGTTTTATTTTAAAGATTTGGATTGCTTTTGTCCCAAAAACACTTTTTTCGTCACAATAATTAACATCGTAAATAGTATCGCCGGTTTTCTCAAAATGTTCTTTTAAGAATTTAATTCTAATAATCATTGGGTCAATAAAACCATAACTAAAAAACAGAAAGTCTCTTTTTGTTTTAGCTCCCCGTACATGCAAATATTTACTACAATCCTCACAAGGCGTATCCCTAAAATACCTTACAGTTATCGAATCTTCGGCATTGATGCTATCCAGTTTTAACACTAGTTCGCATTTAGTATATCCATTACATTCTTGTACTTTCACATTATTATAATAGATATGCCAGAAATCAATAGTGTCTGCCTTAGAAAAATTGCCAAAACTGAGGCTGATTATAAGGATTAGGAGGATTTTTTTCATTGGTATATTTTTTATAAGTTTAATTTTATTCCAGAACTATAGTATAAATACCAACCTTCTCTGTGTTACATCCTGTTTTATTGTTTGAATAAAAAATTGAGAATTTGTTTTTGGATTGCCTTATAAAAATATCTTTTAAAGCGTTTACATTGAATCGAATTGGAGTTTCCGAGCCTGTAACGCTGTATTTTAAAACAGTAATATGCTTTTCGTCTTCAATTATTAAATTAGAAATACAAGCTAAACAAGGAGCATCACATTCGTATTTAACAGTAATCGAATCATTATCCTTGATGCGATCCAGTTTAATTTTATATTCGATATTTTTATAATGCAAATTATCTTTAATTAGTGTATTATTATAATATACAAAGTAGAAATCACTAGTATCAGCCATTGAAATATAGCTAAAACCAAGAATGATTATAAGTATGAGGAGGAGTTTTTTCATTGCTTAATCTTTTTTAGAGTGTTTTTTGGAATGCTTAACTTCTTCTGGGTCTTCAACGATAACAGGAGGAACATATTTTATAGGAGATCTATAATATAATGAATCTATTTTTATAGAATACTTAATAAATTCATTCATTCGGCTTAATATCGAAATAGTATCTTTTGAAGCTATTATTTTAGTTGATTCCTTTAAAGAATACAAATAGCGATAAAAATTTACATATAATTTATTAGTGCTATCAATATGATCAATTAATGTAATCGTATTACTTATTTTTCCTTTATTGATTCTAATTCTAATTACTGGCCCATCATAAATACTATGATTATGGACAACAAAATCATTAATTGGTTTCAGCAACAACATAGAATCTGCTAAATCATCAATTATTTTTTTATCAAGCTTTATATTATAAAAATTAAGATCATAATTTAAGTAGCAATTCTGTACACCCATCTTAGCATTTCCACTATCATTTATTAAAGTATAAAATCCACAAATTTCTGTTGGTTGTGAATTATAAATTGAATCGTCAGGAGAGAAATGCCAATATCGATAAGCTATGATTTCAATACTATCAAATTTCTTCTCTTTGCTTTTGCAGCCCACAACAAAAAGGAGCACTATATATATAAGGAGTAGTTTTTTCATAAGGGTTAATCTTTTTTAGGATGTTTTTTGGGATGTTTTGGTTTTAATGGTTCATCCGAAACCTCTTCGTCTGGTAATATCTTAGGCAAAGGATGATTTAAGGTATCCATCTTAAAAACCCAATTCATAAAATCATCTCTTCGAAATTTTAGATTATTGGAATCATTATTTAGGGTATTTTGGTCAGATTTACATAAAACTTTAATAGAATTATAGAAATTAACATAAAATGCATTTGTACTATCTATATGATTAATGAAATTAACAGTTTTGCTAATATTTCCTTTAGTAATTCTTATTGTTATTGAAGGACCATCATAAATTAAATCTTTAGAATTACCCAAAATACTAAATGCATTTAATTTTAATAAAGAATCAGCCAGTTCATTTATTTTATTTTTATCAAGTTGTAAATCTATATATTTAAAATCATTTCCTTTAAATGAATTATTAAAACTCATTTTAACCTTTCCATTTGTATCAATCAATGCATAGAATTTACACTTTATCTTAAAATTATTTGACTCAGTTGTGTCATTTTGCATTTCACAAATAATATGATATGCCATTATCTCAATATCATCAAATTTCTTTTCTTTGCTTTTGCAGCCCACAAGAAAAAAGAGCACTATATATATAAGGAGTAGTTTTTTCATGATGCATTTATTTTTTATGCAAATATAGTAAAATAAAATAAGCTAAATAAGAATTTAGTTGAGAAATTATTTGGAATCTATTTTTATGTAAAATTGATGATGTGAAAAGAAAAATGTAAAAGTTAAATTTATTTTCAATTATAAATTTTCCATAATAATTTTTCCATTTTTAAGCCACATTTGATAGGGATTTTCTATTATACCTGTCAGGATGAAAAACCTGACAGGAAATTTTGAGAATACATATTTAATACATCTGCTTTTATCTTTTTCATTTTTTATAATAATGTTTATCTTTAAAATTTTTAAAAAAATAAAATAAATTAGATATAAATTGTTTCCTAATTAGGAAACTTGTATCTTTGCAGAAAAAAATAATGGAATATAACTTTAACGTATACTTTTTGGAAGAAGCAGCTGAATTCTTAGATGATGTAGATGAAAAGGCAAAAGAAAAAATCATTTATAACATTTGGAAATCTCGCTCAATAAATAATAACGAATTATTTAAAAAACTTGAAGGAGATATATGGGAATTCAGAACATTATATAATAAAACTTATTATCGATTATTTGCTTTTTGGGATAAAAATGAAAAAGAAAATACATTGGTAATAGCTACACATGGAATTATTAAGAAAACAGGAAAAACTCCGAAAAATGAAATTGAAAAAGCTATATTAATTATGAAAAAATATTTTAAAAACAACTAAAATGAAAAAAATAAGTTTAGACGAAATAACCGACAAACATATCGGCAAAAAAGGCTCAGAAAAAAGAGAAATATTCGATAACGAACTTCAATTAGAAATATTAGCCGATACAATACGCCAAATTCGTAAAGAAAAAAATATGACTCAGCAACAACTTGGCGATTTAGTTGGAGTGAAAAAAGCACAAATCTCAAAAATAGAACATAGCCTAACAAATGCGAGATTTGAAACCATTCTGAAGATATTTAGAGCACTTAATATTAAATTAAACTTTAATTTAGAATTAATGAAATCATAAGAATAAACAAACATATCAATTAAAATAAAAAAGGCTGCCTTATTAAAGCAGCCTTTTTTATTAGTATTTATTACAATGAAATTACCTAAAACTCTAAAAGTCGAATCCCCTAAAAGCCTTATCGTTTTACAATTTTCCGTAATTAGTAATTCGTAATTCGTAATTATTTTTTGCTTCCCTTCTCATAAGCCCCAATGCTTGGCGGAACTGCATAATTATGCCCTGTAATATCAGTTAACACAATTGCCGAATATTGATTGCTACCTGCACCTATTGCCGGCGAATTGGTAGTTAAAGTTAAGTCGGCAGGCGTTGAAGTTATATCCGTAAATAAAGGATCTATATTTATTTTGCAACCAATAAACTTAGTAGTACCCGAAGTATTGAATTGGGTTTTTATCAAACAATGATCGAATTTATAATTAAAAGTTCCCCCAATAATACTGTCAAGCAACAACTCCTCTTCATTATTACCATATATTATACAATTGCCAAAAGTAGCTCTGATCAAAGGAGGCTTGTGAATCACATCGTTGATATCTTTATAATAATTGTTGAGCACAACAGAAGGAGTTTGTCTAAAATTGTAGCTCCAGAAATTACCTATCGTACATTGAAAAAACTGATAGTCTCCCCCAATCGATAAAACAATACTGTACTGTCCGCTATTGGAAACTACCGTATTTGTAGCCTCAATTCTGGCAGTTTGTGCAAAGATACCAGCCACACTCATGTTATCTATAATAGTATTGTTAAGTAATAAAGTTGCATTCGAATTTATATTGTCATCAATTTGAATTCCTATATTCCCGTTCTTAATTACAGCATAATTAATTTCATTATTAATACTTGAATCAGACAACCAAATTTTACCCCATTGACCGGGCAAATCTTTGTAAAAGGCATCCAACCTCGAGCCCTGGAATGTTACCGGATTACTTTGGGCACCATAAACCTTTAAAGTACCGAATTTGTATACCCACAATACTCCATTTGGAGCAAAATAGAGCTTTGTGCCTGCCTGCAAATTAAGAGTAGTAGCAGAATCGACCACACAATAACCATAAATTACATGAGGCTTATCAGTAGGCCAGGGAACACTACAATCGGCAATGGAATAGCTTAAATAAGTGCCATCCGAAAAATTTATCCTATGATTTGGCACATGATAATATGCATCTTGTCCCCAGGCTACCAATTGCACATTTTGCAGGTTTCCATTAGTAACAAACACTACGGAATCGCTTACGATAAGCGGATTGGACTGGTTGTTGGGATTTATTGTAACTTTTACAAATATATATAAACTATCGTGGGGAGCAATCTCTACATCATTCACCTGATAACCGGAAGTACCATCAACATTGATTCGAAACATCGAACTAGCACCTTTGCCCAATTTAATTGAAGAAATTTTTAGTTTCTGACTGTTGTTATTATAAACTTTCAACTGTTTGGTGATAGAACCAAGAGTGGTGAAAACAGTATCGAAAATGACAGTATCAGCCGAGAAATTCAGTTTAGAAGCTGAATCGGTAGAGACTGCATCGTCCTTCCTACACGAAAATATAGTGGAAGAAAAGACTACTGCTATAATTGTTAAAGTAAAAAAACTACGTTTGATATTATTAAACATATTAAATATTTTCATTTGCCAAAATTACAAAAAGCTACATAAAATACGTTGAAATAGTTAAAATATTATTCAAATTGAAATAAAATTTCAAAAAAAGCGTTCATTTTAAAAGCAAAACGCTAAATTTTTTGTTATATAAATATTAAATTAACCTTATTTTTAAACCAAACACTCTAATATCAGTAGTAAATACAGGCTTTTTAACAAGTATTAATAAGTAAATGTTAAAAAATTAATAAAAAATTATCTTAATAAAGTCAATTCAGACTTTATTTTTGTTTAATTTAGCTGACTAAAAAAAAGAGATAAATAAAATATGAAAAAACAAATAAATTATGATACAATAATATACTTATGAGCTACATAGAATTTAACAAAGAACAATTAGTAAATCTTGAATTTTCTTTAAACAGAGAAGTTATAAGATCAAACAGAGCCGGATCTTATGGCAGTAGCACGATAATAAATTGCAATACCCGAAAATATCACGGCTTTTTAGTAGTACCTCAGCCTGCAATAGACGGCGAAAACCATATTTTACTTTCCTCTATCGACGAAACCATCATTCAGAACGATGCTGAATTTAATTTGGGAATACATAAATATCCTGGTGATAATTATGCACCAAAAGGCCACAAATATGTCGAAAAATTTGTAGCCGAGCCCATCCCTGTATTAACATATCGTGTTGGAGGAGTAGTTTTAGAAAAAGAATTATTATTTTCGCAAAAAGAAGACAGAATAATAGTAAAATATACTTTAGTAGATGCTCATTCGCCTACTAAGATAAAAATAAAACCATATTTAGCTTTTCGCAATATTCATAAGCTATCTAAAGCAAATAATGGTGTAGATAAACGCTACGAAGCTGTTAAAAATGGAATAAAAACAAGAATGTATCAAGGTTATTCGCACATTTATATGCAGTTTTCGAAAGAAGCAAATTATACCCACGTTCCCGATTGGTATTACAATATCGAGTACCAACAGGAACAAGAAAGAGGTTATGATTACCAAGAAGACTTATATGTTCCAGGATTTTTTGAATTCGCTATCGAAAAAGGCGAAAGCGTATATTTTTCGGTAGGAATTGAAGAAGCCAATCCAAGTAATTTAAAAAGATTTTATAATGCAGAGTCATCTAAAAGAGTTCCAAGAGATACTTTCGAAAACTGCCTTATAAACGCCGCACAACAATTTATTGTTAAAAAAGGAAAGAAAACTGAAGTCATAGCAGGATTTCCTTGGTTTGGAAGATGGGGAAGAGATACTTTTATATCTTTACCAGGCTTAACATTAGTTACAGGAGACTATAAAACCTGCAAAGAAGTAATAGATACAATGGTTCAGGAAATGAACGGACCATTATTCCCAAATATAGGTGAAGGAAGCCAATCAGCATACAATTCTGTTGACGCTCCTCTTTGGTTCTTCTGGTCTTTGCAACAATATGCAGAATTTACCGATACTAAGAAAAATATATGGAAAGAATATGGTAGCAAAATGCAAGCAATCCTCGACGGATACCGCAACGGCACAATGCACAACATAAGAATGGAAGAAAATGGAATGATTTATGCAGGCGAGGCAGGCAAGGCTCTTACCTGGATGGATGCCATCGTAAATAGTAAACCAGTTACTCCCAGAATTGGAATGAATGTTGAAATAAATGCATTATGGTATAATGCAATTATGTTCAGCATTGAAGTAGCAAAGCTTGCAAAAGACAAAGATTTTGTTGCAAATTGGGAAGCATTATCAAAAATAATTCCAAACTCATTTAAAGAAACTTTCTGGAGTAAGGATATGGGATATCTTGCTGACTATGTAAATGGGGATTTCAAAGATTTTAGTATCCGTCCGAATATGGTGTTTGCAACTTCCTTACCTTATATGCCATTAAGCGAAAAAATAAGACAATTAATTTTACAGTTAATAAAAAAAGAATTATTAACGCCAAGAGGTTTGAGAACTTTGTCGCCTAAGTCTCCAGATTATAAAGATATTTATTTTGGAGGACAAAACGAAAGAGATAGCGCATATCATCAGGGTACAGTTTGGCCATGGCTATTAGGGCACTTTGCTGAAGCATATCTTAAAATATATGGCAAAAGTGGAGTAACATTTATAAAGAATATTTATGAAGAATTCGAACCTGTAATGCAAGAACACGGTATCGCATCCATCTCCGAGGTATATGACGGTAATCCGCCACATACAGCAGGTGGAACTATATCACAAGCTTGGAGTGTTGCCGAATTACTTCGCATAAAATATTTAATAGACAAATATGAAAATTCTTAATAAAACTTTGAATAAATTAATAACACAACAAAACTAATTTTAAATATATGAGGGTTCTAATGTTTGGATGGGAGTTTCCTCCACATATAACCGGAGGATTAGGCACAGCTTGTTTTGGCTTAACAAAAGGCCTCTTACATCAGGGTGTACAAGTAATATTTGTAGTACCCAAAGCTTATGGTGACGAAAATCAACAAGCGGTTAGATTATTAAGCGCAAGTGAAATACCAATAGATATCCGAGATACAATGTATAAAGATCATTGGGAAGATATTTCGTATATAGAAGTTGGCTCTAACCTGATTCCTTATAGTTCACCCGAACAGTTCTATAATATCTTAAATTATACTCGCGAAACTGGGAAATCAGAATACGATTCTATCTTTAAAAACTATTATCAGTTCTCCGGAAAATACGGACAGAATTTGATGGAAGAAGTACAAAGATATGCGCTTGTAGCTACAACTATAGCTCACAAAAACCAATTCGACGTAATCCATGCACACGATTGGCTTACATTTCCTGCAGGTATTGCTGCAAAAAAGGCAAGCAATAAACCTTTGGTGATACATGTTCACGCAACCGAATTTGATAGATCGGGCGAGAATATAAATCAAAGCGTTTATGATATCGAAAGAATAGGAATGGAAGCTGCCGACCTAATCATTGCAGTTAGTAATTTAACCAGGAATATTATCATCGAGAGATATGGAATAAATCCAGAAAAGGTAGTCACAGTTCACAATGCTGTTGAACCAACTGCAAGACCTGATTATTCTTACGAAGAAAAGCATGTTAAAGAAAAAATAGTTACTTTTTTGGGTAGAATCACTTTCCAAAAGGGACCTGACTATTTTGTGGAAGCAGCTTACAAAGTATTGCAAAAAGATCAGAATGTCAGATTTGTTATGGCAGGATCTGGAGATATGCTCAACAGAATGATTCGTCGGGTAGCTCAGTTAAGGATTTCTAAGAATTTTCACTTTACAGGATTTCTGGATGCAGAAAATGTTGACAGAATGTTTTCGATGAGCGATGTATATGTGATGCCTTCGGTTTCCGAACCATTTGGAATTTCTCCATTAGAGGCAATGCGCTCGAATGTCCCTGTGGTTATCTCTAAACAATCAGGCGTAGCCGAAGTATTAAAATATGCTTTAAAAATCGACTTTTGGGATATAGATGCAATGGCAGACGCCATATATGGATTACTACATTACGATGCTTTATCAAAAATGTTTATCAGATTTGGTAAAGAAGAAGTAGATAGTATGAAATGGGACAACGCTGCTGCTTTGGTAAAAGAAGTATACGAAAAAGCAACACAAAACTAAATTCAAAATTAATTAAGAAATAAACAATTCACAATATGAGATCAATTTGTTTTTATTTTCAGGTTCACCAACCATTTAGATTAAGATCCTACCGTTTTTTTGATATCGGAAAGAATCATGATTATTTTGATGAATTTCAGAACAGATATATTGCAAGAAGAGTAGCTGACAAATGTTATATTCCAACAAACCAAGTTATGCTTGATTTGATTAAGGAATATGGTTCAGCTTTTAAAATAAGTTATTCTATTTCTGGTACAGCTCTGGATCAGTTCGAGAGATATACACCAGATGTTATAGAAAGTTTCAAACGTTTAGCCGAAACAGGTTGTGTAGAGTTTTTAGCCGAAACTTATACCCATTCTTTATCTGCTTTGAAAAGTAGAGAGGAATTTACTACTCAGGTAGAGTCACAACGTAACAAAATTGAACAATTGTTTGGTGTAAAACCAAGAACTTTCAGAAATACGGAGTTAATTTACTCAGATCATATAGGAAGTATGGTTGCTGATATGGGTTTTGAAACAATGCTAACAGAAGGAGCAAAACATGTATTGGGATGGAAAAGTCCGAATTTTATGTATTGTAATGCAATTAATCCTAAGTTAAAATTATTGTTGAAGAACTTCCAGTTAAGTGATGATATCGCTTTTAGATTTTCTCAAAGAAGTTGGGAAAGCTGGCCATTAACAACAGAAAAATTTGTTGATTGGTTAAATCAGATTGACCAAAATCAGGAAGTAGTTAATCTTTTTATGGATTATGAAACCTTTGGGGAGCATCAATGGATGGAGACAGGAATATTTGAGTTCATGAGAGCTTTACCAGGAAGAGTTTTTTCTCATAGTAATTTCTCATTTAATACTCCTTCTGAATTGACAGAAAGAATGCAGCCAGTTGCAGCAATTCATGTACCTCATCCAATATCTTGGGCAGATGAAGAAAGAGATTTGACTGCCTGGTTAGGAAACGACTTACAGGACGAAGCTTTTGATAGTGTTTATGCAATTGAAGGAAGAGTAAAAGCTACAAATGATTTTAATTTGATAGCTGACTGGAGATATCTACAAACCTCAGATCATTTTTACTATATGTGTACAAAATGGTTTTCGGATGGTGATGTTCATAAGTACTTTAACCCTTATGGCTCTCCTTACGAAGCTTTCATTAACTATATGAATGT
>CAYRBL010000006.1:0-10847 GCA_964422385.1 uncultured Bacteroides sp. | reverse complement strand
TGCTTTAAAAGGGGCTAAAAAAGAAATTAAAGAAAAAGTACTTGCATGCATAACAAAATCAGTTCAGAAAGAAATTTCAGGCATTGATGTTAAATCTATCTCTAAAGTAGAAACTGAAGAAGCAAAGAATAAGTTTATAGCTAAACTTATTTAAGTATACTCTTTCTTTTTCTTGCTAATATTATAGCTTGAGAATTTAAATTAATGACATGTTATTTCTTTTAAGAATATAATGTATCTTTAAATTATATATTTATTGTTTTCAAAATCGCATTTATTTTAATTTTATTAAAGTGATAAAAAAAGAAGTTTTAAATGTACTGATATTAGTTAGAAACTTAGAAGATTTTAACAAAATCAATGATATTCTTATTAAGGATGATGTTACGAAATACAATTTAAAATGGCTGAATGCAGAAGAAAAAAATGACATCAGTCTTCTCCTTAATTATGATATTATTCTTAGCGATTATATAATTGCGAACACTACATTGTCGAGTATAATAGAAGATTTGAAATCAAATAATATCCGAACTCCTGTTATAGCACTTTTCAAAGAAGAAAACAAGAATAATTTTGATATTACTTTTAAATGTGGAGCATTAGATTATTTAAATAAAAATGAACTAAATCCTCCCCTACTCTATAGAAGTATTCGATATGCCATTGAAAAAACGCTTACTGAAACTGTTTTATTAGAACGTGAAGTAAAATATAAAAGTTTGTTCGAAGGTGCTCCTGATGCAATTATTCTTGCAGACTCAGTTACTGGAATTATTATTGATGCAAATCCTGCAGCAACTTTATTGCTAAAAAGATCATATGACGATATTATAAAAAATCATTTATCGAAACTTCATTCAAGCGATACTATTAATTATAATGGCTATACTTTTACAGAATTTATACAAAGGTTAAAAGATACCACAGGAACATTGAAAGCAGAAACTGTTTTGGTAAGGTCTGATGGATTTTATATCCCTGTTGAAATGACAGCAGGATTAATTAATCTAGAGGGGCGTACAATAATTCAGATAATTATTAGAGATATTACCGAACGTAAGAAATCGGAAAAAGATTTAATAAAAGCTAAAGAAATAGCCGAATCAGCAGCTAAATCTAAAAGTAGATTTCTTGCTAATATGAGCCATGAGATACGTACTCCGATGAATGGCATTATTGGAATGACAAACATCTTAAAAAGTACGAACCTTACAAATGATCAAAGGGAACATCTTAAATTAATAAGTATTTCTTCAAATAATCTTTTAGCTATTATAAATGACATATTAGACCTCTCGAAAATTGAATCAGGACAGATTAATTTAGAAAATATAGATTTCGACCTACCTGAAAACTTAGATGAAGTAGTAAAATTATTAAGTTTTAAAACAAATGAAAAAGGGATCACTTTAAAAACACATATAGGCGAAAATGTACCCAGATTTGTTAAAGGAGATCCAATAAGATTAAATCAAATTATACTTAATTTAGCTAATAATGCTGTTAAGTTTACAGAAAAAGGTGGTGTAGATATTTATATTAAATTTGTTTCGGATACAAACGATAGTATTAAACTCAAATTTAATATTATTGATACTGGAATAGGAGTATCAAATGAAGGAAAGAAAAAGTTATTTAAAGAATTTTCTCAAGTATATTCTTATACAACCAGGAAGCATGGGGGTACAGGATTAGGATTGGCCATATCAAAAAGGCTTACCGAAATAATGAAAGGAGATATAGGTGTAAATAGTGAGTTAGGAAATGGAGCCGATTTTTGGTTTACAGTTGTGCTTTCAAAAGGAAAAGCTCCAGATAAATTAGAACAAGAAATTAACGAAACTGAATTTGAAGTGTCAGAACAAAAGTTTAAAGTACTTCTTGCGGAAGATAATATTATCAACCAGAAGGTAGCAAAGATGACCTTAGAGAAAATGGGACATCATGTAGAGATAGCAGACAATGGCGAAATAGCTGTAGAGAAATTTCTATCAAAAGAATTTGATTTAATATTAATGGATGTGCAAATGCCAATAATGAGCGGCATAGATGCAACCAGGCAAATTAGAAAAATAGAAGAAGCAATTAACAAACCTAAAGGTATTCCAATAATAGCAATGACAGCAAATGTAATGAGACAGGATAGAGAAGAATATCTCGCCTCGGGTATGGATGATTATATTTCAAAACCTTTTAAGTTGGCAGAACTATTATCGTTGCTAGACAAATATAAGAACAATAAATAATATTACAATAAATCTATAAAAACACAAATGACAGAAGAGAATTTACTAAAAGCAGATTATATATTCGAAACAAGTTGGGAAGTTTGCAATAAAGTTGGAGGAATATACACTGTTATTTCTACAAAAGCACTAAGCATTATAAATGAAATAAAAGATAATTACATCCTCATTGGCCCTGATGTATGGATGGAAACACATCAAAATCCTGAATTTACAGAAGATAAATTTCTATATAAATCATGGAGAGAAAAAGCTCAGGAAGAAGGTTTGAGATTTCGAATTGGGAGATGGAATATTGTTGGACATCCTATTGCTATCCTAGTTGACTTTACCCATTACTTTTCCGAAAAAGACCAGATATTTGCTCACTTCTGGGAAACATATAAGCTTGATTCATTATCTGGACAATGGGATTATATCGAACCTGCTTTATTTGGATATGCTGCTGCTAAAGTTATTGAAAGTTTTTATGAATATAACTTAACTGCTAACGATAGAATCATTGCCCATTTCCACGAGTGGATGACAGGTACAGGTGTATTACACTTAAAAGAAAAAGTTCCTCAGATTGGAACTGTATTTACTACTCATGCAACAGTACTTGGCAGATGTATTGCAGGAAACGGTCTTCCTTTATATAGTAATCTTAATACTTATAATGGCGACATTATTGCTAAAGAATTTGGTGTAGAATCTAAGTTCTCTTTAGAGAAATTATCTTCTGAAGAAGTTGATAGTTTTACAACCGTTAGTGAAATTACTAATAAAGAATGTAAACAGTTTTTTAATAAAGCTGTAGATGTTGTAACACCTAATGGTTTCGAAGATTCATTTGTACCAAAAGCAGGTGATTTTGATAAGAAAAGAAATGACGCCAGAGAGAAGATAATTGATACTGTAAGTGCTTTATTAAATCAGCAGCTTTCAAAAGATAGTATGCTTATTATTAATTCAGGAAGGTATGAATATAAAAACAAAGGTATCGATTTATTTATTGATGCTTTAGGAGCTTTAAATAAACAAAAGGATCTTGTAAAAGATATTATAGCTATCATTGCGGTTCCAGCTCATCAGGCAGGTGCTAGATTGGATTTATTAGAAAGAATCGCGAATCCTAATTTTTACAGTCCTATCTCTAACGAATATTTAACACATAGATTATATTATCCAGAAAACGATCCTGTTTTAAATCAAATTAAAAAGAATAATCTTAACAATTCGCCAACTGATAAAGTTAAAGTTGTATTTGTTCCTGCGTATTTGAATGGAAACGATGGTATCTTTAACATCGAATATTATGATTTCTTAATTGGCTTTGATGGCTCTGTTTTCCCTTCGTATTACGAACCTTGGGGCTATACTCCTTTAGAAAGTCTTGCTTTTCATATCCCAACTATTACAACTACACTTGCTGGTTTCGGATTATGGATTCATAACGAAAACAACGATCCTAAATCATGCATTTCAGTTATAGAAAGAACTGATGACAACGATAAAGAAGTTGTTGATGCCATTACCAAAAGTATATTCACTTGTACTTATAAAAATGAATCAGATATCATAGATGCCCGAAAAATATCATTTGATATCTCTAGAAGTGCTTTATGGGAAAACCTTGTTTCATACTACTGGGAAGCATATTCTTTAGCTTTAAATAAGGTCAACAATAGACTTGAGTTATTTATTGGAAAGCAACATAAGTTTAATGATATTCCTTTTAATAGTTTGAAAGAAACCAAACCTGAATGGAAAAAGATTTTAATTAAACAAAATATAAGCCCAGTATTATCTAGCCTTGACCGCCTTTCTAAGAACCTATGGTGGACTTGGAACTATGAAGCTTCTGAACTTTTTGAAATGATCAATGCAGAGCTTTGGAGGAAATTAAACTATAATCCTATTGCTTTAATTGAAGCTCTTTCGATTGATGAAATGCATAAACTTGAAGAAGACAACAGTTTTCTTAAAAAGTTAAAGAAAGTAACTGATATGTTTGATGCCTATATGGTTAAAGCTTCTGAGAAATCTGACGAACAGATTGCTTATTTCAGTATGGAATTTGGGTTGCACGATACTCTTAAGATATTCTCAGGAGGTTTGGGTATGCTTGCCGGAGATTATTTAAAAGAAGCAAGTGATTGCAATGTAAATATGTTAGGGATCGGTTTATTGTATCGTTATGGTTATTTTAAACAAAACATCTCTTTAAATGGTGATCAGGTTGCTGAATATACTCCTCAAAAGTTTACGCAATTGCCTTTAATTCCCGTAAGGGATAAGAAAAACAACTGGGTTATTATCAATTTGGCTTTGCCTGGTCGTAGGTTATATGCAAAGGTTTGGAAGGTTATGGTTGGTAGGATTCCTTTATATTTGTTAGATACCGACTTCGAAGTTAATTCTGAATCCGATCGCTCAGTTACCCATCGTTTGTATGGAGGAGATTGGGAAAATCGTCTTAAACAAGAACTTTTATTAGGTTTAGGTGGTGTTAGAATGATAGAAGAATTGGAATTAAATCCATCAATCTATCATTGCAATGAAGGGCATTCTGCTTTTAGTACTATTGAAAGACTTGCCAAGCTTATTCAGAACAATAAATTGTCTTTTGAAGAAGCTGTAGAAGTTGTTCGTTCTTCTACCTTGTTCACTACGCACACTCCTGTTCCTGCTGGACATGATACCTTCACTGAAGAATTGTTAAGAATGTATATTCCTCACTTTGCTGAGCATCTAAATATTACTTGGGACGAACTTATGAACTTAGGCAGGTTTGTCGAAAACGATACAAACGAGAAGTTCTCGATGAGTGTTCTTGCTACCAAATTAGCTCAGGAAGTAAATGGTGTTAGCCGTATTCATGGTAGAGTTTCTCAGGAAATGTTCTGTAAACTTTATCCTGGGTATTTCCCTAACGAATTACATATTGGGTACGTAACCAATGGCGTTCATTATCCTACCTGGACAGCTAAGTCGTGGCAGCAATTATATGCTAAGGAATTTGGGGAAGAGTTCTTAAACGATCAATCTAATCCTGATTACTGGCAGAAGATTTATGATATTTCTGATGACACCATCTGGAAACTTCGTTTGAAACAGAAAACACAGCTTACCGATTATTTATTATATAGGCTGACCAATGATATGACGCAGCAAAATGTGAACCCAAAACAAATTTTTAAAGTAATGGATGCTTTTAATCCAAAAGCTTTAACTATAGGTTTTGCTCGTAGGTTTGCTACTTACAAACGTGCACATCTTTTGTTTTCTAACCTCGAACGTCTATCTAAGATAGTGAACAATGCCAACAAACCTGTTCAATTTGTATTTGCCGGAAAGGCACATCCTAATGATAAAGCAGGTCAGGATTTCATTAAGAACATTGTTGATATTTCTAAGTATCCTGAGTTTATTGGTAAAATTACATTTATCGAAAACTATGATATGGAGCTTGCTAAATATCTTATCCGTGGTGTTGATATTTGGTTAAACACTCCTACCCGTCCGTTGGAAGCATCTGGTACTAGTGGAGAAAAAGCTATTATGAATGGCGTAGTCAACTTTAGTGTACTTGATGGTTGGTGGGCCGAAGGTTATAAAAAAGGAGCTGGTTGGGCTTTGAAAGAAGAACAGACGTATGAGAACAACGACTTCCAGAATGAATTGGATGCAGAAACTATTTATACTCTTTTAGAGGATGAAATCATTCCTACTTACTACGCAACTAACGATAAAGGTATGTCAACAAGTTGGGTTTCTCATATCAAAAACACAATTGCTCAGATTACTCCTCACTTTACGATGAAACGTCAGTTGGATGATTATTTTAGTAAGTTTTATAACAAACTACTTGAAAGATCTGCTAGGGTTAAAGAAAACGACTATAAACTAGCTCATAATCTTGCTTCATGGAAACGTAAAATGCTACGTAGTTGGGATAGTATTGAGATTATTAGCTTAAATATTCCTGATTCGAATACGAATCCTTTAATGCTTGGCGAGAACTTTAAAGCTGAACTTATTCTTAATACCAACGAACTTTCGGGTTCTGACATAGGTATCGAAATAGTGTTTGGGCAAAAGGAAAACGACGAAGTTAAGAAACCATTACTAATCCGCGAACTGAAAGCTGAACGCTTAGATAATGGTCATCTTAAATTTGTTTGCGACATCCCAGTTCAAACTGCTGGTGTGTTTGATTATGCCTTCAGAATGTTCCCTAAACACGCTGAACTTCCACACCGTCAGGACTTCAATCTAGTTAAATGGATTTAAGAGAAGTGCCTAAAGTTTGAAGTTTGAAATGCCTAATTTAATTAAAAAGAGCCGTCTTGCATAAAGCGAGACGGCTCTTTTTTTGTTTCCTTATTTGATTAAAAGTCAAAAGAACTTTTTGTCTTTATAACTTAAGGCACTTTAAGTACTCTAGGCACTTTAGGCACTCTCTTTTCTTATTTCAACCACTTATCCAACCAGCGATAGAAAGTACGTTGCCATAAAATACCATTTTGTGGATGCAATACCCAATGATTTTCATCAGGGAATATCAATAGCTCTGCTGGAATTCCTCTTAGTTTTGCTGCATTAAAAGCTTGCATTCCTTGCGAAGCTAATATACGGTAATCTAACTCACCGTGAATACATAAGATTGGAGTATCCCATTTGTCAACAAACTTATGTGGAGAGTTAGCATAAGAATTCTGAGCTACTTTATTGTTTTTATCCCAGAAAGCACCACCAAGATCCCAGTTAACGAACCACATTTCTTCTGTTTCCAAATATTGCGCTTCCAAATTAAACATACCATCATGTGCTATGAATGCTTTGAATCTTTTGTTATGATTTCCAGCTAACCAATACACAGAGAAGCCTCCATAACTTGCACCTACGCAACCCAATTTATCTTTATTTACGTAAGGTTCTTTACTCACTTCATCAATTGCCACCAAATAATCCTTCATGTTCTGTCCGCCATAATCACCACTTATCTGCTCGTTCCATTCTTGTCCGAAACCTGGCAAACCTCTGCGATTTGGCGCTACTATGATGTAGTCATTAGCTGCCATCATCTGGAAATTCCATCTGAAACTCCAGAACTGACTAACGGTTGACTGTGGCCCACCTTCACAATATAAAAGAGTAGGATACTTTTTGGTACTATCGAAATCCGGAGGATAAATAACCCATGTTTGCATCTGTTTCCCATCTGTTGTTTTGATCCAACGTTCGGTAACTTTCCCAAATTTTAGCTGTGCTAACAAGTCCTTATTCACCGCACTTATCTGTGTTTCCTTGCCGTCTACAATGTTTACTGAGAATATTTCGACAGGAGTCGACATCGACATTCTTGTTGCAATTATATTCTTACCAGCAGCAATTAAAGAAGTATAATCATTGATGCTATTTGTTATTTGACGAATCTTACCGTCAGCAATAGTCATCTCATAAATGTTATCTTTAGCATGGAAATCACTTATAAAATATAGCTTGGCACCATCCTCGCTCCAAGTTAAACTTGCAACATTCTGATCGAAATTAGCAGTATAATCTTTTGTTTCTTTAGTCTTAATATCATAAACAAACATGCGGTTTTTGTCAGCTTCATAACCGTCTCTTTTCATACTTTCCCAAGCTATCTTACTTCCATCAGGTGAGAATACAGGCGACATATCATAACCTTTATTTTCGGCCGATACATTCACTGTTTGTTTGCTTTCGATGTTGTATAAATAGATGTCAGAGTTGGTAGAAATGCTATACGCAACACCTTTAAGTTTGCGACAAGTGTAAGCAATCGTTTTGCTGTCGGAACTCCAGTTTATTTGCTCCATACCTCCAAACGGACGGTTAGGAGTTTCGAAAGCTTCGCCTTTCATCACGTCAACAGCGTTGTTGGTAGTACCATTATCGTAAGTAGCAACAAACAAATGTGGGTAACTTTCGATCCAGGTGTCCCAATGTTTATACATTAAATCAGTAATAACTCTGCCTGAAGATTTGTCTAAATCAGGGTTCAAATCCTTAGCAGTAGAATCTACTTTAACTTGTTTTACAAAGAGAATATTCTTAGCATCAGGAGCGTATTTGAAGCCTTCGATGTCTGCATCCTCTTTCGAAACTTGTTTTTTGTCGCTTCCATCAGCATTCATTTCAAATATTTGTTGAACACCATTCTCTGCACACAAAAAAGCAATCTTCTTGCCATCAGGTCTCCAACAGATACTGTTTTCGCTGGCTGCTGTTTTGGTAAGTTGTTTCACGTCACTGCCATCCATCTTCATCGAATAGATTTCGGCATTGCCTTTGTTTTCTTTAATACTAAAATATTTTACGGTATAAACGATTGTAGCCTTGTCGGGAGACACGCACACCTCTCCTACCCTACCCATCGACCATAATATTTCAGGTGTTAGTCGGCCGTCTTTAACTTTTACGTCGGGTTTGCCGATAATATTTCCTGTTTCCTGTTTTGGTTTACAAGCAAAAGTCATCATTAAGACAACTGATAACGTGTATAGAATAATTTTTCTCATGTGATTTATTATTTATTAATTTGAGGCTGTAAAGTTCGGAATTATTTTAGGATATTTAATGGTTTATTTAATAAAAATGTTTTATTTGTAAACAAAGACTACTTTTGTCTCTTCAAACGTTAGGTGTTTTAGGCAAATATCATTGATTAAACTATGATTATATAAATTGGATTAATGATTTATTCATGACAACCAATACCTATTACAGTTCTTTTTTTTAAAAAAACCTTATTCCAAGTAATAAACCTTAGTATAAAACATGTCCCCCACATCTCACCAACCTTATTACCTTATTTGGGATGAATTGTTTTTTGATAAAATCTCAAAAACTCTTCAGTTTCTTCTGAAAAGCTTTTTGTTTTGTGATGTATTGGTTGATTGATGATATACTTACAAACTCTATCTACGTCAGCTTTGGAAACAGAAAAGGCTGCAGCAGATATTTTCCACTCAAAAACTCCTATACATAGCTTATTCTCATTAATAAATTTCTCAGAGCTTGTTGCTACTTTGCTTGCCAAACTCTCTTCGGATATTGATGGCGAACGGGAAACAATAAAATGAACGTGCTCAGGATTAGCATATATTGCATACAACTGACATGCGTTATTATTTACAATTCCTGTGATATACTTTTCAATTCGCACTCTATTCTTTTCTTCAATTAAAGGAATGCGATGCAAAGTTGTAAAGATAAAATGGGTATAAAGATTGTTAAAATCAATTTTCATTACTTTTGTTTTAATAAGGTAATAAGGTTGCTGTTGTGTTTGTTGTGTTTTATACTAAGGTTTATTACTTGAAATAAGGTTTCTAAGAATTCTTTTCTAACTATAATTATAAATTCAATTAATCATTAATTAAACAACCATTAGAAAAACAGGATTACCAAAAATACCTTTCCCATTTTCATCAACTATGGCCAATGAAAATATATATTCTCTGCCTTTTTGTAAATTATTAATTGTAATTTTTATTTTACCAGCATTCACTTCTGTATAAATTTTTCTAAAGCCTTCTTCATTAATAGAATATCTGATTACATAACTAAATGCTTTAGGATTTCTCCCCCATTTTGCAATTACTGAGCCAGATATTTTGGTTTGTTTTACTGTAAATACAGCTTTTTTATGATGATTTTTAAAAACATTAGCATTAAAACCAGAAAGTTTTATGTTATAGTAATTGCCTAGACTTTTCAAGTTAACATAGTCGGCTAATTGACGCAACATCACAAATAAAACTTGCATTGCTTCATCTCTATCATTTATTTTATTACTTTTAGGATCATAAGCTATCACCCCTTTTGTTTGCAGATCGAGGATAGCAGCATCAAAATCGGCTTTGCTTAAAGGAGCTGTCCCAAATAAAGGGCAACTATACAACATATAAGAAATAAACATTGCAAAATGCACCAGATCCGACCATTTGTATTTCATAAAATCCAATTTAACTATCGAACTATTCATAAGATTTTGTTTTATTTTTTGATTTATTAATATGATTTAATTATGCTATTTTATAATTTTATAGTATTAGTAATTATGTTTAAACCTCTGTTTTGCTAATTTCGCTGAATTATCATAAAATTACAGTCAATTTTTAGTAATTTATCGTAGACTATTGACAATTTACTGTCAATTATATATAATAATTCAGAGGGAATCGTCATTTTCTTACGAATTATTACTAATAATTCAGAGGAAATCGTCACTTCCCTTCGAATTATAACAAATAATTCGGAGGAAATACACAACTTCCTGCGAATAATAAGCAATAATTCAGGCGAAATCCATATTATTTCACGAGTTGTTACAAAACTTGAAAATAATGTAAAGAAACCTATACTTTCATTAAATAAAAATAAGATTGTAATTAAATAACTTAAAGCTAAAGATATATTGTAACGACATATTTTTACAAGGTAACTAGCTAAAGCAACATAGTTTTGAAATGCTATGTTCCCCTTGAGAAATGCTCTTGCTAGTATCCGTTTTGTATTCATTAGATTATTAATTAAAATTCCGTAAAGAACCTCAGCGTTTTATATTATTTTTAAAAGACT
>CAYRBL010000005.1:23808-27463 GCA_964422385.1 uncultured Bacteroides sp. | reverse complement strand
ATGAAAAAACAAATAACATTATTAATGCTTATCGCAATAAGCATAGCATCGTTTGCACAGGATGCAAAAGAAATCATGCAAAAATCATATTCCAAATGCCAGTCCATTAAAAATGGGTATTACGAAGTAACGAAATACATGAAATATATGAGTGGCACAGATACTACTATGGCTGAGTTTAAGTGTACATTCAAAAAACTTAAATTGGATCCTCTCTTTCCATCTGCTTTTCATTATAAAAGTATTCATAAGGATTATTCAATGTATGTAATGTACACTGGTGAAGATTTTGTTACCTATTATCCATCGGATAGCAGTGGCGAGATAATGTCAAAATCATTATGGGCAAAAGATATAATATCAAGAAAAGCTAATTATACATTTTACACTCCTTTTACAAGTAAAAAAAGCTCCCCTTTTCCTAATTTAAAAGATTATACAGATGATAAACATTTTTTTAAATTTATTGGTGAAGAAAAATTAAATAATATAAACTGTTATCATATTCAAATGAACATAATACTTGACAAAGATGATAGCGATGAAATGTTATTTTTAAAAGATGAAATTAATTTTTGGATAAATAAAGACGATTCAATTCCTGTACAATATACTGTTGCTATCGATGAGATAGTTAAGAATGACACAATGTATCAATACGAAAAGTATGTTTTAAATAAATATGAATTGAATACTTTAACTGATGAATCAATATTAAAATTAACTTCCATCCCTTCATTTTACAAATTAAGAAATTTCACGCCTGAAAAAAGACCCGAATTATTAACAAAAGGTACAATTGCACCTGAATGGAGTTTAATTTCGACAAAGGACGAAAAGATATCTTTAAAAGATTTAAAAGGTAAAATTGTCTTAATTGATTTCTTTTACAAGTCTTGTTACCCATGTATGCAAGCTTTACCTGCACTACAAAACCTGCACGAAAAGTACAAAGACAAAGGTTTAATAATAATAGGTATCGATCCTTACGATAAAAAAGAAGATGATATAGCTAATTTTCTTTCCAAGCGAGGAGTAACATATCCAATATTATTAGGCGGCATAGATGCTGCTACAACGTATCGTGTTTCAGCTTATCCAACTTTGTATTTAATTGATAAGACCGGAAAAATAATATTTACGCAAACAGGATATGGAAAGGGAGTTGAAGAAAAGTTGGAAGAAATAATAAAGAAGAACCTTTAATTTGTAAATTAATTATTAATACTTTTACAAATAATCTAAAAACAAACAACAAAATGAAAAAACAAATAACATTATTAATGCTTATCACAATAAGCCTAGCATCGTTTGCACAGGATGCAAAAGAAATTATGCAAAAATCGTATTCCAAATGCCAGTCCATCAAAAATGGATATTATGAAGAAATAAGGCATATGAATCCTTTTGGTGGTGGATGCAAGAATGTAGACACTACTAATTGTACTTTTAAAAAGACAGACAATGATAAGCTTTTTACATCCATTTTCCAGTACAATGAAATTCATCACGACTACACATTTAGTTCTATTTATACTGGTAATGAGCTTGCAAATTATCATTCGAATGATAGTTGCGGATTTATATTATCAAAATCTTTTAGCGAAGAAGAAATAAAAGATAGGATAAGTAATTATAGATTTTATGATATGTTTACAGATACAGCTCAATCGCCACTTGTTTTTATATTTGCTGAAAAGGAATATAAATTTGTCTTTAAGTATATTTCCGAAGAAAAAATAAACGGTTTTAATTGCTACCACATCCAAATTAACAAAACAGCAAACAATCCTTCAGATGATTTTATGATTGTATTGCATGATGAAATTAATTTTTGGATAAATAAAGAGGATTTTATACCTGTACAATTTACTTTTGCACTTGATGGGATAATGAATAACGATACTGTACATCAGTTTGAGAAATGTAGTATTACTAAATACGAATTTAATAACATGAAAGACGATTCCAAATTCAAGTTAACTGCAATTCCTTCATATTACAAACTCAAAAGTACAGTTGCCTACAACTCCCCTACTCTATTAACTAAAGATACGATAGCTCCTAACTTTAATTTGGTTTCAACTACCGATAAAAAAGTTTCTTTATCCGATTATAAAAGACAATTAGTGTTGGTTTATTTCTTTTACAAATCCTGTTATCCTTGTTCGCAAGCCATGCCAGCCATACAAAAGTTGCACGAAAAGTATAAAGATAAAGGTTTAAAAATAATCAGCATCGATCCTGTAGATACTAAAGAAGACAACATTGCAAAGTTTATCACCGAACATAAAATCAGCTATCCTATTCTATATGGTGATAAAAATACTGCCAAAGATTATCATGTTTCCTACTACCCTACTATGTATTTAATAGATAAAAATGGTAAGATTATATACTCCTTTGATGGCTACAAAAAAGGAATGGAAGCCGAATTGGAGGAGATAATAAAGAAGAATCTGTAAGTGTAATAAAAAGATTAATCCAAGGATTTCTTCAATTCTGTTCTTTTATAAAACAAATCATGTATCCCACCTCGACTTCGGTGACCTTTGTTAAATCGGTCACCGAGCGGAGTCGAGGTGCAGCCCTAACAAAACTACTAAAAAGATCAGGGATAAATCCCCGAAATCATTCATTATTCATCCCCTAGCCTAAAGGCTAGGGTTAATAGATTTTAAAGATTATAAAACTAAATCTTAATATGAAAAGGAAAATAATTAAGAATAGTATAATAAATAATCCAGCAATTAAAAGCCAGAAAGACTAATGCCCACACCATGGCAGGCAGAAAAGCAAAGGTGGATAGATTTTTGGCATCACCAGCCTTTTCAGGCGAATGAAAACTGATAATAAGTAAATGAAAAGCCGAAATAATAGCATCTGTCAACACAATAAACGAAAAGAAAACTGAAAAACAAAACAAGGCAAAATCATCCTTAAAATAAATTAATGCTGCCAAAATAAGAATAAAAGTCACCAACCAAAAGATACCATAGCCGTTCCTAACAAAAAACAACAAATTAATAGCAGCCAAAGCACCCAAACCATATATAATATACACGTAAGATTGCTGCTTTATGAGATAAAAAAACAACATAGCAGCCAGCGCCGATGACGGATAACCAGCCAAGGAGGTAAAAAACTTGCTAAACCAATTGCCCGATTTAGTAATAGCACTTCCCGAAGTATCGGTAAAAAGATTCAGCTGCTGCACTTCGGCACTTGTGAGCAATGCCACCAAAGCATGCCCACTTTCGTGAATCAAAGTGTTGACAATCCGAAAGTATTTCCCCACTATTGGGATGCGCGTAAGGACAATACTTAGCAAAAGTATTATGTAAAAAACGACATCTCTATTTCTGAAAAACGAACTCAAGTGAATATATTTTTAAGGTAGTAATTCGGATAAAAGTTTCATCAGCTCCTCCCCTTTCGGGCTTCTGGCAATGATAATTCCATTTTTATCAATCAAAAAAGAAGTTGGTATCTCTTCAACACCATATAATTTAGCCGCAGCATTTTTCCACAACTCTAAATCCGAAACATGATGCCACGTAAGTTTATCCCTGTGGATTGCCTCCAACCAATTATATTTATCCAGATCCAAAGACACTCCCAACACATCAAAACCTTTATCCTTAAAAGCAAGATA
>CAYRBL010000005.1:21243-23708 GCA_964422385.1 uncultured Bacteroides sp. | reverse complement strand
TGCATATCGCCATCCATAAAAAACAAAAGTTGATAGATGACAATGTAAGGCGAAACCACACTCTTATTCTTAGTAAAAGCTACTTCGTATAAATAATCGAACTTCTTTTTCAAGCGCTCGCCACTCAAAGCAAAATATTTCTGATAAGTCACAGTGTCCTTTTTCATATATGCTTCTTGTGCCTTAATATTTGCCTCATCAAGTTCTTTGCACAAAAACTTAAAACGTTCCATCACCTGCTCATACACTTTCTGTGTTTTAGAACCTGTAATAACAGCTTTTGTCAAATCCTTATAATCTCCATTTATAGCAATCGCATTGTTTTCGATAAAGAAACTAATCTTCTTTTGCTCCTCATAAAAGATAAGCGAAACCATTTCAGGATAAGGGAAATTAACTTTAAAAGAAAAAGAGCCAGCACTACTGACTGTTGAATCAATAGCTACCGGCTCTTCGTTTTTATAAACAACTAATTTAACTTTACTGTCAATTAAATTAGCAATGCTACATTTTAAAGTATAAGACTTAGAATTAGACTGACTGAAACCACTATTAATACTAAAAAAAACAAGTAGAAGTACGATAGCTTTCCTCATATCTATATCCTAATTATATTATTATTAATGTAAAACTTCTGCTAACTTTTTCAATAACTCTTCCCCTCTTAAATTATGAGCAAGTATTTTTCCATCCTTGTCAATCAATATCGAATGAGGCACCGAGTTGATGTTATATAATTTAGCTGCCGCATTATTCCAATACATCAAATCCGATACATGATGCCATGTAAGTTTATCATCTTTGATTGCTTTCAACCATGAATCTTTATCTTTATCTAATGAAACACCTAATACATCAAAACCTTTATCTTTATATTTTGCAAAAGCAGCAACTACATTTGGATTTTCGGCTCTGCAAGGTCTGCACCATCCAGCCCAGAAATCTATTAAAACAACTTTCCCTCTTAAAGAAGATAATTTAAAAACAACTCCATTTTCGTCAGTCATCTCAATCTCGGGAGCCACTTTGCCAATTTCAGTACTATGCAACTGCAAAAGTTTTTCCTTTAATAAACTCACGTATTCATCGCTTTCAATTGATTTATCAAAATTATTAACGATAGAATCCAGGATATTTAGTTCGGAATGATTCAACATAATTGTATAAACAAAATAAGGAGTAACCACACTTTTGTTCTTATAAAAAGCAACATCATATAAGGATTTCAACTGGTCGTTAATATTTTGATGCATCAAAGAATCGTATTGATGAACTAAATCAAGATTATTTTTAGCTTGAGCATCCATTAATTTAGCTTTATTATCTTTAAACAACACATCAAAACTCATAAGGGTAGCAATGTTTTGTTCGTATTCACTTTGTGTATTCGAACCCGTAATTGTTACCTTGTCAATTGCTGCAAAATCTCCATTAATAGTTATGACTTTATTCTCAACAAAAAAATGAAAGGCTGTTTTATTGTCGGCAAAAATAATATTTATCAAGCGAGGCTGCTTAACTTTACCTTTAAAAGTAAATTTTCCATTCACACTATTAGCGGAGTCAACAGTGATAAGTTCATCCTTGTTTTTTACCACCAACTTTACCATACCATTCGTAAGATTAGCAATATTACACTTAATCAAAAAGCCTGAATTCTCCTTCTGGCTAAAACCGCTTAACGCAAACAAAAGGACAGTAATAAATAAAATGTTTTTTTTCATTATGATAAAATTATTGGTAGCAAAGATTGTTTTATTAACAAAAGAAATCTTTGGATTAGCGAAACTCGATTAATAAATATAAACTTATTTCTTTGAAAATATTTCATCAAGTTTTTTAAGTAAATCATCACCTCTTAGGTTATGAGCAATAATTTTGCCATCCTTGTCAATCAAAACTGAATGCGGAATTGAGTTGATACCATATAATTTACCAGCTTCGTTCTTCCAATATTTCAAATCCGATACATGATGCCAGGTAAGTTTATCATTAACTATCGCCTTCAACCAATTTTCTTTACTTTGATCAAAAGAAACACCGAAAACATCAAAACCTTTATCTTTATAAGCAAGATAAGCCTTAACAACATTAGGATTTTCAGCTCTGCATGGACGACACCAAGAAGCCCAGAAATCTATTAAAACCACTTTACCTCTTAACGAAGACAAGGCAACAGGTACACCATTGGTATCTGCCATAACTATCTCAGGTGCTATCTGACCGACAGCAGTTTTCTTAAGAATAACTAATCTATCTTTTAATATTTTAGTATATTCAGAACCATCAATTGATTTATCAAAACTCTTAACAATTGAATCCAACATCTCTACTTCAATATAATAAATCAACTGCGAAACCGTGAAATAAGGAGCTATTACACTTTTGCTTTTAGTAAAAACTACATTATACAGCGATTTCATCTTATTATCATTAATCTGTTCTAAAATTGAATCGTAAAGTTT
>CAYRBL010000005.1:0-21143 GCA_964422385.1 uncultured Bacteroides sp. | reverse complement strand
GTTTTACCTTTTAGAGTAAAATTACCATCTACACTTTGGGTAGAATCTAAAATAAAAGGTTCATTCGAACGATAAATAACCAGCTTAACAAGGCTATTTTTTAAATTAGTAATACTTCCATTAATAGTAAAACCACTATTATTTTGAGCAAATGTACTTATGCTCAGTATCGAGATAAATAATATTAGAATGTATTTTTTCATTGTCATTTTTTTTATAAAAGTAAATAAAATAGTTGTATGAGATTTAGTTTTAACAAATATTATATAAAAAATCGGGCTGCTCTTTAAAAAGAACAGCCCGATAAAATATCTAAAATAAATAATTTATTTTGCGTACTTAAAATTCTTACCTAAATAGGAGGCCGCTCCGTCGAGATTTTCTTCTATTCGTAGTAATTGATTATATTTAGCTATACGCTCGCTCCTGCAAGCTGAGCCCGTTTTAATCAAGCCTGTGTTTAAAGCCACAGCTAAATCAGCAATAAAAGTATCTTCAGTTTCACCCGAACGATGACTAATAATAGCAGTATATGAATTACGATAAGCCATATTTACTGCCTCGATAGTCTCGGTTAAAGTGCCAATTTGATTAACTTTAATAAGGATTGAATTTGCTACTTCTTTTTTAATACCTTGTTCTAATCTTTCAGAATTAGTTACGAATAAATCGTCACCAACTAATTGAACTTTTTCTCCAATTGTATCTGTCAACAGTTTCCAACCAGTCCAATCATCTTCAGCCATACCATCCTCAATTGAAATAATTGGATAATTATTAGTCCAATTCTTCCAAAAATCTACCATCTGTGAAGGAGTAAGTTTGTCACCTGTTGATTTATGTAAATGATATACATTTTCTTCAGGTAAATAATATTCAGATGAGGCAGGATCCAAAGCTATATATATATCTTGACCTGGCTTATAACCTGCTTTTTCGATAGCCTGCATAATTACAGTTAAAGCTTCTTCATTAGATTTTAAGTTTGGTGCAAAACCTCCTTCGTCACCAACATTAGTAGAATAACCTTGTTTTTTCAACACAGATTTAAGATGGTGAAAAACTTCAGCACCCATTCTAATAGCATCAGTAAAACAAGAAGCACCCACAGGCATAATCATGAACTCCTGAAAATCGATACAATTGTCAGCATGTGAACCTCCATTTAAAATATTCATCATAGGTATAGGCAAAGTATTCGCATTAACACCACCGATATAACGATACAAAAACTGACCAGTTTCTTCTGCAGCAGCTTTAGCAACAGCAAGAGAAACACCTAGAATTGCATTAGCACCCAAATTTGATTTGTTTGGAGTGCCATCAATTTCAATCATTCTTTTATCAATAGCAATCTGATCATTTACTAAATAACCTTTAAGCTCATCACTTAAAGTATTATTCACATTATTAACTGCTTTTAATACACCTTTACCAAGGTATAAACTTTTATCATTATCCCTAAGCTCGACTGCTTCATGTATTCCAGTTGATGCTCCCGAAGGAACTGCAGCTCTGCCGATAATACCACTAGAAGTTAAAACTTCAACTTCAACTGTAGGATTCCCTCTCGAATCTAAAATTTGACGAGCAAAAATATGTTCTATTGCACTCATAATCTGAATTATTTTATTTTAATTAATAGATGTCAAAGATATAAATTAATAATCACATAGAGACAAAAAAAAAGGATAAAGTTTTAAAAAACTTTATCCTTTTTATATTATTCTAACAATAGAACTATTCTTCTATGTTTTCTTTTTCAGGTTCGATTGCTTCAGGAGTTTCTTCAACAACGTCTTCTATAATTGGTTCTACAACTACAGGGGCTTGTTTTGCTTGAGGAGTTTCTACTTCAGCACTCTTTTTAGTAGTTCTTTTTCTACGAGTAGATTTACCAGCTTTTTCTGTTTTAGCTGATAATAAATTTTCATTATAGTCAACTAATTCTACCATACACATTTCAGCATTATCCCCTAAACGAGTACCAGTTTTTAAAATTCTAGTATAACCTCCAGGTCTATTTGCAACTTTGTTAGAAATCTGTGTGAATAATTCAGTAACAGCTTCCTTACTTTGCAAATAACTAAATACAGTTCTACGCGAATGAGTTGAATCATCCTTAGATCTATTGATTAATGGTTCAACATATTTTCTTAATTCTTTAGCTTTTGCTAAAGTTGTATTAATTCTTTTGTGTAAAATTAATGATGTTGCCATATTTGATAACATATGCGTTCTATGAGCATGTGTTCTTCCTAATTTATTGACTTTTCTACCGTGTCTCATTGTGATTAATCCTTATCTAATTTATATTTAGAAATATTTATACCGAATTCTAAACTCTTACTTTTAACTAATAATTCTAATTCTGTTAATGATTTCTTTCCAAAGTTTCTAAATTTTAATAAATCGTTTTTATTAAAAGAAACTAAGTCACCTAAAGTTTCAACTTCAGCGGCTTTTAAACAATTTAGTGCTCTTACTGAAAGATCCATATCAACTAATTTTGTTTTCAATAGTTGACGAATATGAAGTGTATTTTCATCAAATTCATCATTCATTGCTTTTTCTTCTGTCTCCAAAGTAATTCTTTCATCAGAAAATAACATAAAATGATGAATTAAAATTTTAGCGGCTTCCTTTAAAGCTTCTTTTGGATGTATTGAACCATCAGTAGCTATCTCAAAAACTAATTTTTCATAATCAGTTTTTTGTTCAACTCTAAAGTTTTCAATAGTAAATTTTACATTTCTTATCGGTGTATGAATAGAATCAATTGAAATTGTACCAATACTGTCAGTAAGATTTTTATTTTCTTCAGCAGGAACATATCCTCTACCTTTATTGATGTTTATTTCTAAATTCAATTTTACAGAAGATTCCATATTACAAATAACTAATTCAGGATTTAATACTTGAAATCCATTTAGAAATTTATTAATATCACCAGCTTTGAATGTATCTTGACCACTAATTGTAAATTGAATTCTTTCATTAGTAAGGTTTTCAAGTTGACGTTTAAAACGAATTTGTTTTAAATTAAGAATGATTTCAGCAACATCTTCAACAACACCTTTAATGGTAGAAAATTCCTGATCTACTTTTTCTATTTTTACAGATGTTATTGCAAATCCTTCAAGAGATGATAACAAAATCCTACGCAAAGCATTTCCAATTGTTATACCATATCCAGGTTCTAACGGACGAAATTCAAAAATTCCTTTAAAATCGTCTGCTTCTATCATTATAACCTTATCAGGTTTTTGAAAAGCTAATATTGCCATTTAATTGTTTTTTTTCAAATTTATAAAATTGTTGAAGAATAAAATACTTCAATATGTTTATTGTTTTATTGAAATCTAAAAAAGATTACTTAGAATACAACTCAACAATTAATTGTTCTTTAATGTTTTCAGGGATATCTTCTCTCTCTGGATAATTCATAAATTTACCAGTTAATGAAGTAGAATCCCATTCTAACCAAGAATGACTATTTCTTTTATTTGCTACAGAATCTGTAATAACTTCTAATGATTTAGATTTCTCTCTTACTTGTACTAAATCACCAATTTTAAGTGAATATGAAGGTATACTTACTACTTTGTTATTTACTTCAATATGTCTATGAGAAACTAATTGACGAGCTGCGCTTCTACTTGGGGCAATTCCAAGACGATAAACAACATTATCTAATCTAGATTCAATAAGTTGTAACAATACAACACCAGTAATACCTTTTCTGCGTGAAGCATTATGGAAAATATTTTTAAATTGTTTCTCTAATATACCATAAGTATATTTAGCTTTTTGTTTTTCCATTAATTGCAAACCGTATTCAGATTGTTTAGATCTTCTTTTAGTGTTGCCATGTTGTCCTGGAGGATAATTCTTTTTTTCATAAGATTTATCTGGTCCAAAGATTGGATCTTTAAATTTTCTTGCTATTTTGCTTTTTGGCCCTATATATCTTGCCATATTCTCAATTTATTTTATTTAAAAAATCAACTAATTATTAAACTCTTCTTCTTTTAGGAGGTCTACAGCCATTATGTGGTAAAGGTGTAGTATCAACTATTTCTAAAACTTCAATACCTGAAGCGTTGATAGTTCTTATAGCAGATTCTCTACCAGCACCAGGTCCTTTTACTGAGACCTTAACTTTTCTTAAACCTAAATCATATGCAACTTTTGAACAATCAGTAGCTGCCATTTGTGCTGCATAAGGTGTATTCTTTTTTGAACCTTTAAACCCCATTTTTCCAGCAGAAGCCCAAGAAATTACTTGACCAGAATTGTTTGTTAATGATATAATTATATTATTAAAAGATGCAAAAATAAAAGCTCTTCCTAATGGTTCAACTTTTACTACTCTTTTCTTTGTAACTTTAGCAGTTTTTGCCATATCAATTTATTCTAAATTATTCTTATTGATTTATATCGAATATTACTATTTATTAACCTTTAGGTGCTTTCTTTTTATTAGCAACAGTTTTCTTTCTTCCCTTTCTAGTTCTTGCATTGTTCTTTGTACTTTGCCCTCTGCAAGGTAGTCCAAGACGATGTCTAATCCCTCTGTAACAACCAATATCCATTAAACGTTTAATATTCATCTGAACTTCTGAGCGTAATGCTCCTTCAACTTTATATTTGTCATTGATTAAAGTACGAATATTATTTTGTTCGTCATCCGACCAATCAACGACTTTTTTATTTAAATCGATACCAGCCTCATTTAAAATTTTTTGAGCTGTTCTTCTACCAATACCATAAACATAGGTTAAACCTATTTCACCTCTTTTATTTTTTGGTAAATCAATTCCTGCAATTCTTGCCATAAAGTATTATATTGTGTTGATTAATTTAAATTATCCTTGTCTTTGTTTAAATTTAGGATTCTTTTTATTTATAACATAAATTCTCCCTTTTCTGCGTACAATCTTACATTCTGGAGATCGTTTTTTAACAGATGTTCTTACTTTCATTTTTTTATTTTTTTATTTGTACCTAAACGTTATCCTGCCTTTTGTTAAATCATAAGGTGACATTTCTAACTGTACTCTATCACCTGGTAAGATTTTTATATAATGCATTCGCATTTTTCCAGATATATGAGCTGTTATTACATGACCATTTTCCAACTCAACTCGAAACATAGCATTTCCTAATGATTCAATTACAGTTCCGTCCTGTTGAATTGATGTTTGTTTTGCCATTTAACTCAGTACTTTATATTAATATTATTTTTTAAAACTATTTCAATTTCATCAAAACTAGATAAAATATCTACTTTCCCTTTTCTAATTGCAACTGTATGTTCAAAATGTGCAGAAGGCATTCTATCTGCAGTAAAGATGGTCCAACCATCTTTACTTTGAACTACATCTTTTTTCCCTAAATTTATCATAGGTTCAATTGCTATTACTAAGCCAGTAGTTAATTTTAATCCAGTCCCTTTTTTTCCATAATTGGGAACTTCAGGTTTTTCATGGAGCTTTTTACCAATTCCATGTCCAACTAAATCCCTAACAACAGAATAATTAAAACTTTCAACAAAATTTTGTATTTCAAATCCTATATCACCAATCCTTTTACCTTCTATTGCAACTTCTAACCCTTTGTATAAAGATTGTTTTGTAACTTCAACCAAATTTAATTTAGCTTCATCAACATCACCAACAGCAAAAGTATAAGCTGAATCACCGTAGTATCCATTTTTTATAACTCCACAATCAACAGAAACAATATCACCTTCATTAAGTATTTTTTTACCTGGAAAACCATGAACAACTTCTTCATTTATTGAAATACAAAGTGTGTTTGGAAATCCATTATATCCCTTAAATCCTGGTATAGCTCTATTATCTCTAATAAATTCTTCTGCTACTTTATCAAGTAATTTAGTTTCAATTCCAGTTTTAATTAATTTAGCAACTTCTGATAAAGTTTTCCCAACCAGTAAAGAACTTTCTCTTATTAATTCTATTTCTTCCTCTGACTTATAATGTATCATACTAACTAACTTAGCTAATAACTTTAAGCACTCATATTCATAGAAGATGCTCTGCCTTTTATTCTACCAGATTTAGTTAATCCATCATAATGACGCATTAATAAATGACTTTCTATTTGTTGTAGTGTATCTAAAACAACTCCAACTAAAATTAATAATGATGTCCCACCATAGAATTGAGCAAATTGTTGGTTGACTCCAATAATTTTAACAATAGATGGCATAATTGCAACAAATGCTAAAAATAAAGATCCAGGTAAAGTTATTTTAGACATAACATTATCTAAAAACTCAGCAGTTTTTTTTCCAGGCTTTACACCAGGAATAAATCCACCATTTTTTTTCATTTCTTCTGCCATTTGATTAGGATTAATTGTAACAGCAGTATAAAAATATGTAAAAGCAACAATCATTAATGCAAAAACAAAATTATACCAAAATCCATTAAAATTAGAGAATATAGATACAAAACCTGTTAAAGAATCAGATGCTGCAAATCCAGCAATTGTTATAGGAATAAACATAATTGCTTGAGCAAATATTATTGGCATAACACCAGCAGCATTTACTTTTAGAGGTATATATTGACGAACACCTCCATATTGTTTATTTCCAACAATTCTTTTAGCGTATTGTACAGGAATTTTTCTAGTTCCCTGTACTAACAAAATACATACTAATATAACCAAAATTAATACAATTAACTCTACAAGAAAAATAACTAATCCTCCTCCTTGTTCTCCCATTCTTGAAGCAAATTCACCCACTAAAGCAAATGGAAGTCTTGCAATAATACCGACCATTATTAAAAGTGAAATACCATTTCCAATTCCTTTATCAGTAATTTTTTCTCCTAACCACATTACAAATAAAGTACCTGCAATAAGTATTACTGTTGAAGATATCCAAAAAAATGTATTTGGTGGAGTTCCGTCAAAAGGAGCTATTGCAATTGGAGATTGACCTAATTGATGAACGAGATTTGCAATATATCCAGGAGCTTGAAATCCAGTGATAATTACAGTTAAATATCGAGTGATTTTATTAATCTGTTTACGCCCACTTTCCCCTTCTTTTTGAAGTTTTTGAAAGTAAGGTATTGCCATCCCTAATAATTGTACCACAATTGAAGCTGAGATGTATGGCATTATCCCTAATGCAAAAACAGAAGCATGAGAAAACGCACCACCAGAAAACATATTTAATAAACCAAGAATACCTGTACTTGTTTGTTTTGATAAAGCACCTAACTCACTAGGATTAACACCTGGCAAAACAACAAAAGAACCAAATCTATAAATTAGTACAATACTAATAGTATAGATTATTCTTTTACGAAGTTCTTCAATTTTATAAATATTTCTAATTGTTTGTATAAATCGTTTCATTAAGTAAAATATTAAATAATATTTGCTTCACCACCTTTTGATTCAATTGCAATTTTAGCAGAATTAGAATAAGCATGAACTGTAACTGAAATTTTAGATATAAGTTCACCTTTACCTAAAATCTTAATTAAATCATTTTTTGAAGCTAATCCATTTTGAATCAAAATATTGATATCTATAGTTGAAATATTCTTAGAATCTACTAATTTTTGAATTGTTTCTAGATTAATTCCGTTATATTCTTTTCTATTAAAATTCTTAAATCCAAATTTTGGTACACGTCTATATAAAGGCATTTGGCCACCTTCAAATCCAATTTTTCTTGAGTAACCTGATCTTGATTTAGCACCTTTATGACCTCTGGTAGAAGTACCACCTCTTCCAGAACCTTGGCCTCTACCAATTCTTTTACTAGTTTTTACAGAACCTTGTTCTGGTTTTAAATTACTTAAATCCATTATATTCTATTAGTTTTTATTATTACTAGATATTTTCTACAGAAATTAAATGATTTACTTTTTTTATCATTCCTTCTATTTGAGGTGTAGCTTCTAATTCGACAGAGTGATGCATTTTTCTCAAACCTAAAGCTAAAAGAGTTCTCTTTTGTCTTTCTGGTCTATCAATCCCACTTTTAATTTGTGTAATTTTTACTTTTTTCATTATTTACTTTTATGAAAATTAACCATTAAAAATTTTACTTAATTCAATTCCTCTTAATTGAGATACCATATAAGGATCTTTTAGTTGAACTAAAGCGTTAATTGTTGCTTTAACAACACTATGAGGATTTGAAGAACCTTTAGATTTAGCTAATACATCCCTTACACCAACACTTTCTAAAACTGCACGCATTGCACCTCCTGCAATTACACCTGTTCCAGGAGCAGCTGGTTTCAAAAAAACATTTGCACCACTATATTTTCCAGTTTGTTCATGTGGTAAGGTTCCTTTAAGAATAGGTACTTTTACTAAATTCTTTTTAGCGTCATCAATTCCTTTAGCTATAGCAGAGGTTACTTCCTTTGCTTTACCTAAACCATAACCTACAACACCATTTTCATTTCCAACAACTACAATTGCAGAAAAACTAAATGTTCTACCCCCTTTTGTAACCTTAGTAACTCTATTTATGCTAACAAGACGATCTTTAAATTCAATTTCGCTTGACTTTACTCTCTTTACGTTAATATCTGCCATATGCTAAAATTTTAAGCCTCCTTCTCTAGCTGCATCAGCTAAAGTTTTTACTCGACCATGAAATAAATAACCATTTCTATCAAAAACAACTGATTCAACACCAGCGGCAATAGCTCTTTCAGCTATTAATTTACCAACTATTTTTGCAACATCTATTTTAGTAATTTTGTCATTACCAAATGATTTTTCCATAGATGAAGCAGCAGTAATAGTTTTATTGTTAATATCATCTATAATTTGAGCATAAATTTCTTTATTACTTCTAAATACAGACAATCTAGGTCTTTCAATAGTACCACTCAAAACCTTTCTTATTCGCTTTTTAATGCGAAACCTTCTAAATTCTTTTTTATTATTTATAGCCATCCTAATTTGGATTAAAATGTAATTATACTTATTTACTTGATGCTGCTTTTCCTGCTTTCTTTCTTACAACTTCATCCATAAATCTAATACCTTTACCTTTATATGGTTCTGGTTTTCTTAGTGAACGAATTTTTGCAGCTACTTGTCCTAATAATTGTTTATCATGAGACTGTAGAATAATAGTTGGATTTTTTCCTCTTTCAGCAGTTGTTTCCACTCTTACTTCAATTGGAAGTTCCATAATAATATTATGTGAATAACCTAAAGATAATTCTAATAATTGACCATTAGTACTTGCTTTATACCCAACACCAATTATTTCTTGAACTGTTTTAAATCCAGTAGAAACACCTTTAACCATATTAAATATCAAAGAACGATATAATCCATGTAAAGATCTATGTCTAATTTGATCTGTTGGTCTTTCAATTATTAAGGTAGACAATTCAGCATCAAATGTAACCTTTATTGAAGGATCAACACTTTGAGTTAACTCTCCCAATACACCTTTAACAGTTACTACATTTTTATCTGAAACTATAACATCAACACCTTTAGGTATTGCAATTGGTAATTTACCTATTCTTGACATTTCTAATCTTTATTAATTAACTAATATAACATAATACCTCACCACCAATTTTTTTAGTTCTTGCTTCCTTATCAGTCATCACACCATGTGATGTTGAAAGTATAGCTATTCCTAAACCATTCATTACTCTTGGTAGGTTTTCTGCATTTACATATTTTCTTAAACCTGGGCTACTAATTCTATTAAGCTTAGTAATAGCTGATATTTTAGTAACTGGATGATATTTTAAAGCTATTTTTATATTACCAGGTTTTACTTCTTCTTCAAATTTATAATTTAGAATATAACCTTTTTCAAACAATATCTTAGTTAATTCTTTTTTTAATTTAGATGAAGGAATCTCAACAATTCTGTGTTTTGCCATTACAGCATTTCTAATTCTGGTTAAATAATCTGCTATAGGATCTGTGACCATATTTTTAATATTAAAATTATTAGATATTATTTATAATTACCAACTAGCTTTTCTTACTCCAGGTATTAATCCTGCAAGTGCCATTTCTCTAAAATTTATACGTGAAATCCCAAATTGTCTCATATAACCTTTAGGTCTTCCAGTTAATTTACATCTATTGTGCAATCTAACTGGAGAAGCATTTTTAGGTAATTTTTGTAATCCAATATAATCACCTGCTTCTTTTAATAAAGCTCTTTTATTAGCATACTTAGCTACTAATTTTTGTCTTTTAATTTCCTTTGCTTTTATTGATTCTTTGGCCATTTAATTATTTATTTTGATTTTTGAAAGGTAATCCGAATTCTTTTAATAAAGCTAAAGCTTCTTTATCTGTTGAAGCTGAAGTAACAAAAGTAATATCCATACCTCCAATTTTAAGAAGTTTATCAATATTAATTTCAGGAAAAATTATTTGTTCAGTAATTCCAAATGTATAATTTCCTCTACCATCAAATCCTTTATCGTTAATTCCTCTAAAGTCTCTTATACGAGGGATAGAAACTGATACTAGTCTATCTAAAAATTCATACATTTTATCACCTCTTAAAGTAACTCTTACGCCAATTGGCATACCTTTTCTTACTTTAAAATTAGAAATATCTTTTCTAGATTTAGTTGAAACAGCTCTTTGTCCAGATATCATTGACATTTCCTCAATACCATTATCAATTTGTTTTTTATCAGCAATAGCAGTTCCTAAACCTTGATTTAGTGATATTTTCAACAATCTAGGTACTTGCATAATTGTCTTGTACTGAAATTGATTTGTTAAAGCAGGTATAATTTCGTTTTTGTACCTAACTTTTAATCTTGGATTATAATCCATTATTTAATTACCTCCCCTGATTTTTTAGAATATCTAACTAATTTATTTGTTTTCTCATCTAATTTTCTACCAACTCTTGTGAATAATCCTTTGGAGTCAATAATCATTAAGTTTGAAATATGAATTGTAGCTTCCTGTTTTACAATGCCACCTTGAGTATTTTTGGAACTAGGTTTTGTATGTTTTGAAACTAAATTTATACCCTCTACAATAGCTCTATTTTTAGTTACATCAACCATAAGAACTTTTCCTTGTAAACCTTTTGAATCACCAGCTATTACCTTTACGGTATCGCCTTTCTTAACACTTAATTTAAAATGCATAATATAAACTTTAAACATTAAAGCACTTCAGGTGCTAATGATATTATTTTCATGTATTGTTTTTCTCTCAATTCTCTTGCTACAGGACCAAAAATACGAGTACCTCTCAATTCCTCGTTTGCAGTTAAAAGAACTATAGCATTATCATCAAATCTAATGTAAGATCCATCGCTTCTTCTAACTTCCTTTTTTGTCCTAACAACAACTGCCTTTGTAACAGTACCTTTTTTTACGTTACCTGATGGTAAAGCATCCTTAATAGTAACTATTATTTTATCACCTACAGATGCATATCTCTTTCTTGTACCACCAAGTACTCTGATACATAGTGCACTTTTGGCACCACTATTATCAGCTACAATAACTCTTGATTCTTGTTGTATCATAATTATTTTGCTCTTTCAATAATTTCGACTAAACGCCAACATTTATTTTTACTTAATGGTCTTGTTTCCATTATCATAACAGTATCACCTTCATTACATTCATTCTTTTCATCATGAGCCATAAATTTAGATGTTTTTTTCACAAACTTTCCATATTTAGGATGCTTTACTTTTCGTTCAACAATAACAGTAATAGATTTCTCCATTTTATTGCTAACAACAAGACCAACTTTTTCTTTTCTTAATTTTCTAGTTTCCATCTAAATAAGATTTCTATTATAAACTACTTACTTTTGTAATTGATTTAATTCTCGTTTCTTTAACTCAGTCAATAATCTAGCTATTGTTTTGCGAAAAACTTTAATTTGATTTGGATTTTCTAAAGGTGAAACAGCATGGTGCAATTTAGTTTTAGCAAGTTGTGCTCTTTCTTCTAAAAGTCTTTCCTTAATTTCTTGAGTAGCAAGTTCCTTAATTACTTCTTGATTCATTTTTTTACTATATTGATTCTTCAATAAAATCTCTTCTTACAATAAACTTAGTACTAATAGGAAGCTTTTGAGCTGCTAATCTTAACGCTTCTTTAGCAATTTCATAAGGTACGCCTTCAGCTTCAAATAATATCCTACCTGGTGTTACTCTAGCAACAAAATACTCAGGAGATCCTTTACCTTTACCCATACGTACTTCAGCAGGTTTTTTAGTAATAGGTTTATCAGGAAATATTCTAATCCAAATTTGACCTTCACGTTTCATATAACGAGTAACAGCTTGTCTTGCAGATTCAATCTGACGTCCTGTTATCCATACTTCTTCTAATGCTTTTATGCCGAATGAACCAAATGCAAGTTGACTTCCGCGTTTAGCATTGCCTTTCATCTTGCCTTTCTGCATTTTACGATATTTCGTTTTCTTTGGTTGTAACATTATTTATACTATTATAGTTAAAACGATTATTAAATACTATCTCCTTTTTCTATTATTATTACCGCCGCCACCACTTCTTGGACGAGAAGAATTAGTATAAGGTTTATCTCTTGGAATAACTGTTGAAGGGATTAATTCACGTTTACCATAAACCATACCTTTACATATCCAAACTTTAATTCCAATTCTACCATAAGTTGTGTGAGCTTCAGCAGTAGCATAATCAATATCAGCTCTTAGAGTATGTAAAGGAGTTCTACCTTCTTTATATTGCTCTCTTCTTGCCATTTCAGCTCCTCCAATTCTACCCGAAATTAAAACTTTAATTCCTTCTGCTCCAACTCTCATTGTTCCAGTAATAGACATCTTGATTGCTCTTCTATATGATACTCTACCTTCAATTTGTTTTGCAATTCCTGCCGCAACAATTATTGCGTCCATCTCTGGTCGTTTAATCTCAGAAATATTAATTTGAACATCTTTATTAGTGATTTTCTTTAATTCTTCTTTAAGTTTATCTACATCTTGTCCACCTTTACCAATAATTAACCCTGGTCTAGCTGAATTAATAGTTATTGTAACTAATTTTAAAGAACGTTCAATAAATATTCTAGATATTCCTGCTTTAACTAAACGTGCATTAATATATTTTCTAATTTTATCGTCCTCAACTAATTTTGGTTCAAAGTTTTTTCCACCATACCAATTAGAGTCCCATCCTCTGATGATACCTAATCTTACACCAATTGGATTTACTTTTTGTCCCATCTAATATATTTTTTAATTTTTGTTATTATTATTCTGAAATATTATTATTTTCTTCTATATTTGATCTACTATCGACAAACATAGTTATATGACTAGAACGTTTTGATATTCTAAATCCTCTTCCCTGTGGTGCAGGTCTCATTCTTTTTAACTGACGACCGCCATCAACAAATATTTCTTTTACATAAAGATTACTATCTTCCATTCTTTGTCCTTCATTTTTTGTTTGCCAGTTTGCAATAGCAGACATTAGCAACTTACGAAGTTTAACTGAAGATTCTTTTGGACTATGTTGTAAAATTTGTAACGCTTTTTCAACATTAACTCCTCTAATAACATCTGCCATTAATCGAGTTTTTCTTGGAGAAGAAGGATTATTTGTTAATTTAGCAAAGTATAAAGACTTTTTTTCTTCTTTTACTTGTTCAGCTCTATTATGTTTTCTTGAACCCATATCAATTTATTGTTATTTTTTTCCTTTGTCTTTATTACCCGCGTGACCTCTAAAAGTTCTTGTTGGTGCAAATTCTCCTAATTTGTGTCCAACCATATTTTCGGTAACATACACAGGAATAAATTTATTTCCATTATGAACTGCTATTGTTTGTCCAACAAAGTCTGGTGAAATCATAGATGCTCTAGACCATGTTTTAACTGCAGTTTTCTTATTATTCTCAATCAAATCAAGAACTTTCTTTTCTAATTTATAGTCAATATAAGGACCTTTTTTTAATGAACGACTCATAAATCTAATTATTAAATTTTGTTATTTTTTGCGTCTTTCGATTATATACTTATTAGAATCCTTCTTTTTAGATCTGGTTTTATAACCTTTTGAAGGCATTCCATTTCTAGATCTAGGATGTCCACCTGTAGCTCTTCCTTCACCTCCACCCATTGGATGGTCAACTGGATTCATTACAACGCCTCTTACTCGAGGTCTTCTTCCTAACCATCTATTTCTTCCTGCTTTACCAGAAACTTCTAGACTGTGATCAATATTAGATACCATACCAATAGTAGCTTTGCAAGCTTGTAGAATCATTCTAGTTTCACCAGAAGGCATTCTAACTATAGCGTATTTACTGTCCCTTGACATTAATTGAGCGTAAGATCCAGCACTTCTAGCTAATTTAGCACCTTGACCAGGTCTTAGTTCTAAATTATGAATAATAGTTCCAAAAGGAATTTCACTTAGATATAATGTATTTCCTATTTCAGGTGATACACCTTTACCAGACTCAATCTTTTGTCCAATTTTTAAACCATGAGGTGCAATAATATATCTTTTTTCGCCATCTACATAATTTAGTAAAGCAATACGAGCTGTTCTATTTGGATCATACTCAATAGTTTTTACTAAAGCAGGGATATTTTCTTTATCTCTTTTAAAATCTACAATTCTGTATGACTGTTTATGACCACCACCCATATATCTCATAGTCATTTTACCAGTGTTATTCCTTCCTCCAGATCTTGTTTTTGGAGCTAATAAACTTTTTTCAGGTACAGAAGTAGTTATTTCGTCAAACGTACTAATTACTTTAAAACGTTGACCTGGTGTTGTCGGTTTGAATTTTTTTAAAGCCATTTTTTTTCTTTAAATATTGCTATAAAAATCAATTGTTTCTCCTTCAGCTAACTTTACAATAGCTTTTTTATAAGAACTTGTACGTCCTTTTATAAATCCTGATTTAGTATATTTAGATTTAGATTTTCCAGGATTTGTTAAAGTATTTATTAATTCTACTTTAACTTTATATAAATTTTCTATTGCTTTTTTAATTTCAATCTTATTCGCCTTTTTTTCAACTATAAAACCGTATCTTTGAGATTTTTCGGTTATTATAGTCATTTTTTCTGTAATTAACGGCTTAATTATTATGCTCATTTTATTAGCTGTTTTTTAAAAAAATTTATTTTTCTTGATTAATTTTATCGAACTCTTTTATTGAACTTTCCAAAAATAATAAATTATTTGCATGTAAAATATCATATGTATTTAACTCAGTTACATTAGCAACTTTTACTTTAAGTAAATTACGAGATGATAAATATACGTTTTTATTAGATTCAAAAAGAACTATTAATGTTTTTTTATCTGAAAGATTTAAATTTTTTAATATTTCAATAAAATCTTTAGTTCTTGGTTGTTCAAAATTAAAATCTTCAATTATAGTAATGTTGTTTTCTAAAGCTTTATAAGATAATGCAGATTTTCTAGCTAATCTCTTTAATTTCTTATTTAATTTAAAACTATAATCTCTAGGTCTTGGTCCAAATACTCTTCCTCCACCTGGGAATAAAGGAGAATTAATATCTCCTGCACGAGCTCCACCTGTTCCTTTTTGTTTTTTAATCTTTCTAGTACTTCCTGATATTTCAGAACGTTCTTTTGATTTATGAGTACCTTGTCTGTTATTAGCTAAAAACTGTTTTACATCAAGATATATAGCATGATCATTTGGATTAATTCCAAAAACAGAATCACTTAAAGTAACTGATCTATCTGTTTTAATACCTTTTATGTTATATACTGCTAGCTCCATCTTTCAATTATTATGTATGAACCAATATGACCAGGAACTGATCCTTTTACTAAAATTAAATTCTTATCATTAACAATCTTCATAATTTGAAGATTAATAATTTTTCTTCTATTTCCACCCATTCTTCCTGCCATACGAATACCTTTAAATACTCTTGATGGCCATGATGAAGCACCAACTGAACCTGGAGCTCTTAATCTGTCATGTTGTCCATGAGTTGCATCACCAACACCTTTAAAACCGTGTCTTTTAACAACCCCTTGAAAACCTTTACCTTTAGTTATACCAACAACATCAATAAATTCGCCTTCAATAAAAATATCTGCATTTAAGATATCTCCAAATTTCTTTTGATGATCTTGTTCAAAGCGAGTAAATTCAGCAACTACTTTTTTAGGTGTAGTACCAGCTTTTTTAAAGTGTCCCGATAATGCTTTTGTTGTGTGTTTTTCTTTCTTTTCGTCATAGGCCAATTGAATAGCTTCATATCCATCAATTTCAATTGTTCTGACTTGAGTTACCACACATGGTCCAGCTTCAATAACTGTACATGGAATATTTTTCCCATTTTCGTCATATATACTGGTCATACCTATTTTTTTTCCGATTAATCCTGACATTTTCTATGTATTTTTTTCTTTAGAATACTTTATTATAAAAAGAATTATAATTATACTTTTATTTCCACTTCTACTCCACTTGGAAGTTCTAGTTTCATTAAAGCATCAATAGTCTTCGATGTTGTACTGTAAATATCTAACAACCTTTTGTAAGAACATAATTGAAACTGTTCACGTGATTTTTTATTTACAAATGTTGCTCTTAAGACTGTATAAATTTTCTTATTTGTTGGTAATGGTATTGGACCATTAACTACAGCTCCAGTAGATTTTACAGTTTTTACGATTTTTTCAGCTGACTTATCAACCAGATTATAATCGTATGACTTTAATTTAATTCTTATTCTTTGATTCACTTTAAACTATTTTTTAAAAACAATATTAACTATTAATTTTAACACCTTTAATTTTAAATACCACATCTTCTATTACACTATTTGGTGCTTGATCATAATGTGAAAATTCCATTGATGATGATGCTCTACCAGATGTATTAGATCTTAATGCAGTTACATATCCAAACATATTTGATAATGGAACTTTTGCACGTACTGATTGGTATCCTATCTTTGAAGTTATATTCTCTAATATACCTCTTCGTTTATTTAAGTCTCCTGTTACATCACCAATATAATCATCTGGAGTTAATATCTCAAGCTTCATTATTGGTTCAAGTAATACTTTTTGTGCTTTTTTACAAGCTTCTTTAAATCCAATTTTAGCAGCTAATTCAAAAGAAAGTGCATCTGAATCCACAGCATGTGCTGAGCCGTCAATTATTCTAACTTTTAAATCTTCTAAAGGATATCCTGCTAAAACTCCATTCATCATTGCAGCTTTAAAGCCTTTTTGTATTGAAGGAATATATTCTTTAGGAATGTTTCCACCTTTAACGTCATTGATAAATTGTAATCCTTTAACGCCTTCATCAGTTGGTGAAATTTCAAACTCGATATCAGCAAATTTACCTTTACCACCAGTTTGTTTTTTATAAACTTCACGATAATGAACTTTTGATAAAATAGCTTCTTTATAAGCAACCTGAGGTTGACCTTGGTTACATTCTACTGAAAATTCTCTTTTCAATCTATCAACCAAAATTTCTAAATGAAGTTCACCCATACCACTAATAATAGTTTGGCCTGTTTCTTCATCAGTTTTAACTCTAAAAGTTGGATCTTCTTCAGCTAACTTAAGTAAAGCTACATTTAATTTATCAACTTCACTCTGACTAACTGGTTCTACAGCTACGCTAATAACAGGATCAGGGAAAGTTATATTTTCTAATATAATAGGAAATTTCTCACTACATAATGTATCTCCAGTACGGATTTCTTTAAAACCTACAGCTGCACCAATATCTCCAGCTTCAATCATATCAAGCGGATTTTGTTTATTGGCATGCATTTGCATGATTCTAGATATACGTTCTTTCTTATTAGTAGTTGTATTTAAAACATATGAACCTGATTGCAAAGTTCCTGAATAAACTCTAAAAAATGCAATTCTTCCTACATAAGGATCTGTTGCAATTTTGAAAGCTAATGCAGAGAAATGATCATTTGCATCTGGTTTTCTGATTTCTTCTTTATCTGTATCTGGATTTATACCAGTAACAGCATCTACATCCATTGGACTAGGTAAAAACTCAATAATTGAATCTAATAACTTTTGAACGCCTTTATTTTTAAAGGCAGATCCACAAAGTACTGGAGTTATTCTTAGTTCAAGAGTAGCTTTTCTAATAGCTGCTGTCATTTCAGCTTCAGTAATCGAATTATGGTCATCTAAAAACTTAGTTAACAATTCGTCACTTTCTTCTGCAACACCTTCTATTAGTTTAGTTCTATATTCTTCAACTACCTCTAATAAACTCTCAGGGATTGGGACCTCGAAATAATCTAATCCATTATTTGATTCATTCCAAGTATAAGCTTTGTTTGATATTAAATCAACAACACCAATAAAATTTTCTTCTTCACCTATTGGAATTTGAAGTGGAATAGGATTAGCTCCTAATCTATCTTTCATTTGTTCCAATACATGAAAAAAGTCAGCCCCCGATCTATCCATTTTATTAACGAATGAAATACGAGGCACCTTATATTTATCGGCTTGACGCCATACTGTTTCTGATTGAGGTTCTACTCCACCAACTGCACAGAAAAGTGCAACTGCTCCGTCTAATACTCTTAAAGATCTTTCAACCTCAACAGTAAAATCAACGTGCCCTGGAGTGTCAATAATATTTATTTTGTATTGTTCTTTATTGAAGGACCAAAAAACTGTGGTAGCAGCAGAAGTAATTGTTATACCTCTTTCTTGCTCTTGCACCATCCAGTCCATTGTGGCTCCACCATCGTGAACTTCGCCTATTTTATAGCTCTTACCAGTATAATACAATATACGCTCTGTAGTCGTAGTTTTGCCTGCGTCTATGTGAGCCATTATGCCAATATTTCTTGTAAGTGTTAACTTTTCTGACATCTGTATTATTCCTGTCTATTTATTTATAAAAAATTCCATTAAAAAATGAGCGCAAATATTTTTTGTTCCAATTTCAGATTAGAATCTGAAATGTGAGAATGCCTTATTTGCATCGGCCATTCTATGTGTGTCTTCTTTTCTCTTGAAAGCAGCACCTTCTTCTTTAAAAGCTGATAAAATTTCGCCAGCTAATTTCTGACTCATTGATTTTTCATGTCTTTTGCGAGCATAATTTACTAATGCTTTCATCCCAATCGACATTTTTCTATCAGGTCTGATTTCTGAAGGAATTTGAAAAGTAGCTCCACCTATACGTCTACTTCTTACTTCTACAGCAGGAGTTACGTTAGCTAATGCTTTTTTCCAAACTTCCAAGCCATCTTCTTTTGATTTATCAGATACTATTTGAATAGCATCGTAGAAAATTTCAAAAGCAACGCTTTTTTTGCCACCTTGCATAAGGTTATTTACAAACTTTGTCACCAAGGTATCATTAAACTTTGGATCTGGAAGTATTATTCGTTTTTTTGGTTTCGATTTCCTCATTATAATATGATATTACAAAGATTTAAAAATTATTTTTTAGCTTTTGGTCTTTTGGTTCCGTATTTTGATCTTCTTTGATTTCTCCCATCAACACCAGAAGTATCCAAAGCACCTCTAATAATATGATATCTTACACCAGGTAAATCTTTTACTCTTCCCCCTCTAATCATTACAATAGAGTGTTCTTGTAAATTATGACCTTCACCAGGTATATATGCATTCACTTCTTTCCCGTTTGTTAACCTTACTCTCGCTACTTTACGCATCGCTGAATTTGGTTTTTTAGGTGTTGTGGTATAAACTCTAACACATACACCTCTTCTTTGTGGACATGAGTCCAAAGCTGGAGATTTACTCTTATCAATTAATTTGTTTCGACCTTTTCGAACTAACTGTTGAATAGTTGGCATATAACTTATTTTGTTTTTATAACAATTTTTTTCGCCCCCAAAATTTGGGACTGCAAAGATACTAATTAATTTTGTATTGGCAATACTATGCTTGAAAAAAATTGCATTATTTTTAAATTATTTTATATTTACATTGTTTTCAAATAAATACAAATGATTTTTTTTTATACTTTTTCAGTTTTTTAAAATAAATATTTGTTTTTCTATTCTTTTTTGACCTAAAAAGGATGCTTTTTTCACTAAAATCACATTAATTTTATCCAAATTCATTAAATAAATAGAGAAAATATAAATTTTGAGGGATTAAAACTCTAAATAATGCTAATAATATAATATGAATATTTTTTTATGATTTAAAATAATGTAAAATTAATTGAAACGCTGTATTTGTTAATATAAACATTCGTGTTCCATTTCATTTGATTCCATTTTATTGTTAATTATTCGTCTGTTTTTCTGTAGCCTATTTGCTTCTTGGGCTTAGGCTTTTCTTGTTTTTCAATTAGTTCGTCCAAATAACTAAACACTAGTTCTATACTTTTATCTTGATTGGCAATTTTCTTTTTTATTGCTTCTACTTCAACTCTTAAACTTAAATTCTCAACTAACATCTCTCTTAGCCTTGTAAATATTCGCATAATTTGAATATTTACATGAATAGCTCTATCGCTAGTTAAAACGCCAGATAACATAGCTACCCCTTGCTCTGTAAAAGCATTTGGCAGACTCCTGGTACCTCCCCAACTTGATGTTCCAAATTGGAATATCAAATTATCAAACTCCTTCCTATTTAATTGAAACATAAAATCATCAGGGAAACGCTTTATATTCCTCTTAACAGCTTTATTTAAATTGCCAGTAGTTACACCATAAAGCTCAGCTAAATCTTTGTCTAGTATTATTTTCTTTTCTCTGATAAAATAAATTTTACTACTTATTATTTCATCTGATAATTTAATTGGCGTTGTCATTTCTTATTTTTTGCAAAGATACGAATATAATTGCTTTTATAATTATTATCCTTTTTTTTATTTAGATCCGAAGGCAATGTTTATATATAAAAAGTAAACTCCAAAAGAGTGCAATGATTGTAGGAAATAATATACAATTCATTATACAAACTTCGAAGAGGTGATATGATTTCTTTAAAAAAGCACTAAGACACTAAGAACATTAAGAATATAACCTTAGTATTTCTTTGTGCCCATAGTGACTTAGTGTTTCTTTTATCTCTATTATTTTTTCTTTAATGTAAATGGATTTACTGAACCTGCTCCTATATTCA
>CAYRBL010000004.1:0-30056 GCA_964422385.1 uncultured Bacteroides sp. | reverse complement strand
TTAACAACATTGTTAGTATTCAAATTAATTTTTGATGGAATAGCTACTATATCAGTACGTGTCCATGAATTTGGATTAAATACTTCGAAATAATCTTCAATTTCACAGTTTTTATTTTTAATAAAAATGATGGTGTCAAGAAGATTATTAACTTGAGAAACTGCATTAGTTTCAAATTGTTTTTTATAATCCCATTGTTTAGTAGTAAACGGAACATCAGGATCTGAGGTACTATTCCAAGAACCCCAAGTATGTTCCTGGAACATTAAAATTGAGGTCCAAGCTTCTTTAAAATTGTTTGAAAGATTAGGATGTTTTGAGCGATCATAATTCAACATAGCTTCCATAGCTGAAACGCTTTGTAACAATTCGGTAGCTTGCCTAACTTTAGCTTCTTCTTTGGCAGTTGAAAAGGCACCATCTTCCCAGTATGGAGTAAAATCACCCTGCATTACCGGAATTTTAGAAGCATATTTTTTCTCAAAATCTTCCATAAAAGTATTCACATTATAATTAATAATTTTAGGCGAATCATAGGTTTCGTTCCATTGTTTTACAAAGTCGGATAAATCTTCGTCGGTTGTACCATTATCAGCAGGAAAAGTATAGCTAATCTGCACCATATCATAAGGATATTTTGCATCATTAAGGTCATTTAAATATTGTAATAATTTGTGTTTTGTTTTAGAGCCTAACTTAGTGGCACTAAAACCATGAAACCAGCTATAACCTTTCCCAGCAAGCCATAAAAGAACTTTTTCTTTGCCAGAAGGAGATAGCCAATAGATGGGCTTGTCGCCAAGTAAGCGGTTAGAACTACCAACTCTATCTCCAAATTCAGGACCTGTACCGCCATAATTTTGTCCACTTGCAATATATTTTACACCTCGTTGAGCCAAAGCATCAATAATACTCCAGTTTAAACCAGGAATATCATTCATCATCATTGTTTCGGGTGTAGGAATGTGATATTTAGTAGATATTTCATTTGCAAACGATGTTAATTCAATAAGAACCTCTGGTTGACAGATACCAGTAAGTATATTATTATATGTAGCAGCTATGGCGATATTTTTATCTTGAACAGCTTTAATAAAGTCTGTAATGTCTTGTTGAGAAGCTTGTTTAAGAAAGTGATCAACAGCCCAAGAACTTTCGATGTTCCAAATATATTTAGCTTCATTAGGGTAGTTTTCTGATTTCTTTATTAATTTTAGAGCAGCATAGATATTCTCTATATGTTTTTTCTTTACGTCTTCCTGTAGGTCTGAATAACCGATGTCGGTATGTGCATGAGAAAGGAAACATAATTTACGATTAATAACAGGATCAATTTTCAGATTTTCGTTATAAAAAGAGGTGTCATCAATCAGTACTTCAATATTTACCAAACGAGGAATATCTGAAGTAGAAGCGTAAGCCGTAATATTATTGCTACCATATTTAATATCAAAAGCAGTTTTATTTTTTGTATCATTATTTATAATAATAGTTGCTTTACCTGTTGGATTTATATGGTAAATATCGACATCTATTAATTGTTGTTTCCCATTTTTAGTATTCATAACAGCCTGTTGAGGAGTTACAGTAACAGTCTCGGAAATATCGTGTTTAAAAGTCATATACCAATCTTTACTATCTTCTTTTTGCCCTACAATTTTTAAAAGTAAAGCAGAACCCGGTTTATAGATAGAAGTAGGTACACTTAAAAACATATTGCCCATAATATCGTTTACATTATCTTTAATTTTTTCTTCAAAAGAGAGGTTAATACCATTTTTTCCATTCGTTTTCCAATTAAGAGGACTTTTAGGATACAAAGTAGTGAATGTTAAAACTAACTCATTATTTATATATAGATCAAATTTTCGATCTGCACTACTTGTGCCACACGAATAGCCAGCAATCCAAGTAAAGAAAGCATTATTATCGGTATAATCAGCTGGAATAGTTTGTGTCATCCATTCGATAGCCATATTACCATCAGTGCATCTAGTGAGCAATGACGCGTTAATATTTGACTCGTGAGAGTGATAATCTAAATCAATACCTGAAACTTTTTGTTTGTAACCAGATAAGATTTTATTGTTTATTAGATATTTCTTTTGCGTAAAGCCATTTAAAGAAATAAAGATAAAAAGTATCAAAAGTGTGGTTGAAATTTTTGTATTATTTTTCATATAAAATTAAAATTAAACGTTGGCAAAGATACTTTTTTTAATCATAATATAAAGGATAGAAAAATAATATTTATCAAATTTATTAATAAAAACTATACAATATATATATAAGGGTAAATTTTATCACATAAAAATTGTTATTAAATAATTTAAATGGCATTAATGTTATGCTATATTAATTGTACATTTGCAAAAAAAAAGTGGCATAAAAATTAATTAAGAAATGAATAATTCTAATAATAAGAATTCAATAAAAGACATAAAAAAGTTTTATTTTACTGAGATATCATTTGATAATCTTATGATAAAGAGGATAAATAAGGTGTTATTAATATGTAGTACCTATGATGCTTTTGTATTAGAAGGAGATGGTAGAATTGAAGAGCAGATTTTTAATGAATATGTATCTTTAAATTTGAGATATCCTCCACATTTTATACAAGTATCTAAAGCTGAAGATGCTTTAAAAGTTTTGCAAGAAGAACAAATTGACTTAATCATAACGATGTTGGATGTTGGGAATACAGATGTTTTTGAATTTGCAAATGTTATTAAGACAAATTACCCTAATAAACCCATTGTTTTATTAGCACCATTTTCGAGAGAAGTTGCCATAAAACTTGATAAAAGTGATTTAAGTTCTATTGATTATGTTTTTAGCTGGCTTGGAAATGCTGACATAATGTTGGCGATTATTAAGCTTTTAGAAGATAAAATGAACGTTGATCATGATTTTAATGATGTAGGTGTACAATCCTTATTATTAGTTGAAGATTCGATACGTTTATATTCAAGTTATCTTCCAAATTTATACAAATTAATCTTCATGCAGTCCCAAAAATTTATGTCGGAAGGATTGAATGAACATCAGAAGACACTACGTTTAAGAGGAAGGCCAAAAATACTACTTGCAACAAATCTTGAAGAAGCAACTTTCTTATATGATAAGTATAAAAACAGCTTGTTAGGTATAATATCTGATGTTACATTCAAATCGCAAGGAGTAATGAATAAGTATGCGGGGATACGTTTTTGTGAGATAGTTAAGAATAATAATAAGGATTTACCATTTTTATTACAGTCGTCCGAGACTGAATTTGCAAAATATGCAGAAGAGCTTAAAGTTGGATTCCTTGATAAAAACTCTAAAACATATTCAATAGATTTAAAGAATTTTATTTTAAATAATTTTTCTTTTGGCGATTTTGTTTTTCATAAACCTGATTCAAATGATGAAATACTTAGGGTGAGTGATTTAAAACAATTACAAGAAAGGATATTTGATATTCCAGATGACTCCTTTTTCTATCATATAAGTAATAATCATTTTTCGAAATGGCTAAATGCGAGAGCTATTTTTCCAATTGCAGAAATGTTTAAGGTTTTAAAGTTTGAAGATTTTAATGATTTAGATGAAATAAGGAGATATATTTTTGATGCAATTGCGAGATATAGGACAAATAAAGGAAGAGGAATCATTGCTGATTTCTATCGTGATAAGTTTGATGAATATTTAATATTTTCAAGGATTGGTAGTGGTTCGATAGGAGGGAAGGCAAGGGGATTAGCTTTCATAGATTCATTATTGAAAAGAAACAGGATGGTAGATCAGCATGATGATGTATTGATAACTATTCCTAGAACAGTTGTATTGTGCACAGATATTTTCGATGAATTCATGGAAGAAAATGATTTGAATAAAATTGCTTTTTCAGATAAAAGTGATGATGAAATATTGGATTATTTTGTAAAAGCACAACTTCCTAACAGGATACACGAAGATCTTTATACTTTTATATCTGTTGTGAAAAAACCAATAGCAATACGTTCTTCGAGTTTATTAGAGGATTCGCATTACCAACCTTTCGCTGGGATTTATTCTACTTATATGATACCAAATATAAGTGATGATAAATGTATGATGGTAGAAAAATTAAGTATGGCTATTAAGAGTGTCTACGCTTCAGTATATTATAAAGATAGCAAAGCTTATATGACTGCTACAAAAAATGTGATAGATGAAGAAAAAATGGGGATCGTATTGCAGGAGGTTTGCGGACAACAATATAATGATAGGTTTTATCCTGCAATATCAGGTGTAGCAAGATCAATTAATTTTTATCCAATAGGACCAGAGAAACCTGAAGAAGGTATCGTAAATATTGCATTAGGTTTAGGGAAATATATAGTGGATGGGGGAAGTACAATGAGATTTTCGCCACAATATCCTAAGAAGGTTTTGCAACTTTCTTCTCCTGAATTAGCTTTAAGGGATTCACAAAAGTATTTTTATGCTTTAGATTTAAATAAAGATAATTTCAAAGTAAGTGTTGATGATGGTGTAAATATACTTAAATTGCCAATAAGAGATGCAGAGAAGGATAATTCTATTAAGCTAATTGCATCTACTTTTGATTTCCAAAACAATATTTTAAGAGATGGCATACATCATGAAGGTAAAAAGTTAATTACTTTTTCAAGCATTTTAAATTATGAATCTTTTCCATTAGCTGAGATCCTAAGAAATGTATTGGAAATAGCTCAGAAAGAGATGAACAAGCCTGTTGAGATTGAATTTGCTGTTGATTTAAATGTGACTGGTGATGATCTAAAGGTTTTTAATTTATTACAGATTCGTCCTATCGTAGATAATGATCAAGCTATTAAAGAAAATTTAGATGAGATAGATCAGGACGAAACTATCATTTATTCTAATTCAGCGTTGGGAAATGGAGCAATAGAAGGCATTAAAGATATAGTATATGTGAAACCTGAATCTTTTGATCCCTCAAAAACGCAGGAAATAGTTAAGAAAATAAATATTATTAATGATAAATTTCTTTTAGAAGATAAAAATTATGTTTTGATAGGACCAGGAAGATGGGGGTCAAGTGATCCTTGGTTAGGAATACCTGTTAAATGGCCCCAAATTTCAGCTGCAAGATTGATAGTAGAGTCTGGTCTTGAAAACTATAGGATAGATCCAAGTCAAGGAACGCACTTTTTTCAGAACCTAACATCATTTAGAGTAGGATATTTTACAGTAAATCCGTTCATAAATGATGGTTGTTTTGATACAAATTACCTTTCAAAACAAGAGGTGGTGTATGAAGATGAGATTATAAGACATGTTAGATTTGAAAATCCATTACAAATAAAGATAGATGGAAGGAAGAACATTGGAGTGGTTATGAAAAATATATTTTAGGAAAAAATGAATTTATTAATTAGTGTTAAAATTTGATATACTGTGTGTAACAAAATAAAGAAATAAATAATTAAAAATAATGCAATTATTTTTTTTTTAGTAAACTAATTATAACTAATTTTGCACTGTTATTCTTATAACGTTATTCAATTTTAAAACAGGAAATATTAATTTAAAAAAAAATTAAGATGAACTTAGAAAAAATAATGAACGATCTGGAAAAAAAACATCCAGGCGAAGTAGAGTATCTACAAGCAGTACGTGAAGTATTAGAGTCGTTAGAAGAAGTGGTAAAAGAAAATCCACAATTTGAAGCAGCTGGAATTCTAGAAAGACTAGTAGAACCAGACAGAATTTTAACTTTTAAGGTGCCATGGGTTGATGATAATGGTAAAGTTAATGTTAATTTAGGTTATAGAGTTCAATTCAACAATGCAATTGGACCTTATAAAGGAGGATTACGTTTTCACCCAAGTGTTAACTTAAGTATCTTGAAATTCTTAGGATTTGAACAAATCTTTAAGAACAGTTTAACTTCATTACCAATGGGTGGTGGAAAAGGTGGTTCTGATTTCGATCCTAAAGGAAAATCTAATGCAGAAGTTATGCGTTTTTGCCAATCATTCATGTTAGAATTAGTAAGAATGATAGGACCTGAAACTGATGTACCTGCAGGTGATATCGGTGTAGGCGGAAGAGAAATTGGTTTTATGTACGGTATGTACAAAAAATTAACCAGAGAACATTCAGGTGTTTTAACTGGAAAAGGTATTAACTGGGGTGGAAGTTTAGTTCGTCCAGAAGCTACTGGATTTGGTGCTGTTTATTTTGCAAATGAAATGCTAAAAACTAAAGGTGAAACATTTGAAGGTAAAACTGTATGTGTTTCTGGTTTTGGTAACGTTGCATGGGGAGCAGTTATTAAAGTTACTGAATTAGGTGGTAAAGTTGTTACTATTTCTGGTCCTGATGGATATATTTATGATCCAGATGGTATTTCAGGTGACAAAATTGAATACTTATTAGAATTAAGAGCTTCTAATCAAGATATCGTTAAACCTTATGCTACTGAGTTTCCTAATGCACAATTCCACCAAGGAAAACGTCCATGGGAAGTTAAATGTGATGTAGCTTTACCTTGTGCTACACAAAATGAATTAGGTAAAGTTGATGCTCAAAATTTAGTTGCTAATGGTTGTAAATGTGTTGCTGAAGGTGCTAATATGCCTTCTACTCCTGAAGCAGTTGAAGTATTTATTGAAAATAAAGTATTATTTGGACCTGGTAAAGCAGTAAACGCTGGTGGTGTTGCTACTTCTGGTTTAGAAATGTCACAAAATTCAATGAAATTAAACTGGACAGCTAAAGAAGTTGATGAAAAATTACACGATATTATGCGTAATATTCATAGTTCATGTGTTAAACATGGTACACAAGCTGACGGTTATGTTAATTACGTTAAAGGTGCCAACATTGCTGGTTTCTTAAAAGTTGCTAATGCAATGTTAGATCAAGGTGTTCTTTAATCTTAACATTCTATAATATTAAAAAGCCTGTCAAATTATTTGACAGGCTTTTTTTTTAACACAAAATCGAAAATATTATAAGATATATTTATACCTAAAATATAAGGTATTCAAAATATCTGCTAATTTACTTTTATTTTCTGACCCGAACGAATCATTTTCTTTTTACTAATTTTATTTATTCTACAAAGTTCTTTTACTGTAGTATTATGTTTCTGTGCTATTTCAGATAATGTTTCACCTTGTTTTACTTCATAGGAGTTTTTGCCTGACTTAGAAGACTTTTTAGCAATATTAGTTTTAACTTTCGAATGTCTTCCTTTCTTTCTCTTTACTTTTACTTTTTTACCTTTTTTATTTATTATATAAGTATCTTCATCATCATCGTTTCCTTTTTTACCATTCCTTAAATTAAAAGTATTTTTAGTGATAATAAGAGTATCGCTTAGTAATTTGAAGTTCTCATAATCTACAACTTTGTTTGAATTGAAAGCATCACCCAAAAATCTGGTTTCAAAGTGGAGATGAGTTGTAGTAGCTCTTCCTGTACGACCTCCTAAGCCAATAACATCACCTGCTTTTACTTTTTGATTAACCTTTACTTTTATTTTATTTAGATGTCCATAAAGAGTTTCCAATCCATTATAATGTCTTACAACAACAACATTACCATATCCGCTGTATCTTTTGGCCATACGTACAACTCCATCAAAAGCACTGTAAACATCATCGTTCATATTAAGCTTTATATCGGTGCCTGAATGAACTCTACGACCTCTAAATCCAAATTGAGAGATTACTTTACCATTATCACAAGGATAAACAAATGGACTTTCGTCATCTTTTACTAATGCTAAGGTATAACGCCCATTTTTTTCAAAATATTTATCACTTCTTATTTTAACATCTTTATTATTCCAATTGTTATGATACAAAACATCTGCAGGTATAAACTGAATATCGTTAGGAATGAACACATCTTCAAATTGAGTTGTGTCTAATGACAATTCACTTGTAGTATCTACAGGCATATGGAAAATTGTATCAGACACAACACGAACTGCTGTATCATTTACAAACTGAGATCTTAAACTACTTATAATAATGAAAGAAAAAATAAAAAGTAATGTTATAGTTTTTTTAGTAAAAGTCATTAAGAAAATGTAAAATTATACGAATGAATGTTAAACTAATTGCAAAATAACGAAATTTCTCCCTTTAATTTTGTTAATATATAATAAATAAGAAAATGCTTAAGTATTTTTAACATAAAATGTTTACTTTTGTAAATGATTTTAAACGCTTAAATCAATATTATAAACAATGGCAAAAGAAATATTATCTACTACGCGTAAAGCACTAGAGATTAATTTAGATGAACGATATTATGGGAGCATTGCTGAGATTGGAGGGGGGCAAGAAGTTGCAAGAACTTTCTTTCAGGCGGGAGGTGCTTCGGGTACTATTGCTAAATCTATCTCAGCTTATGATATGGCGTTCAGTGATTTTTTATATGGGCGAAGTAAGAACGAAAGATATGTTTCTCAACTACGTCTTAATAAGATGCTTTATATAGAATATGACGAATTAATACAAATATTAGGAGAAAAAAGGGGAGAAAACACCTGTTTTTTTACTTTTGCGAATACTGTTGCAACTTTAAACTATCAAAAATCTAATGAAAGCCATGGTTGGCTAGGTGTAAGGTTCCAATTAGAGTGTTGTAGTGTGCCTAATGATGTTGTTATTCATGTAAAGTTGCTCGAAAATGACAATCTTTTGCAACAAAATACACTTGGTGTAATAGGTGTTAACTTAGTGTATGCCTGTTTGTACCATAATGCGCAACCTGTTGACTTTTTGAATTCTTTAATGGATAATCTTTCCTCTGATAGAATAGAAATTACGATGATAAATATGCATGGACCCCAATTAAACTATGTTGACAATCGTTTATTGAGCGTTCAGTTGGTGAAAAATGGAATGGCTAAGGCTATAATGTTCAATAGATATGGTGATGTTTACGAACCTTCCGATTTATTATATAATAAAAATGTACTAGCTTTCCGTGGTAGTTTCCGACCGATAACATATCTTGGTTTTGATATGCTTAAAACTAGTTTTGGCTTGTTTAAAAAAGATGATAGTTACGAAAAAGAGAATACAATTGCAATTTGTGAATTAACTTTGAATAATTTGTTGGCAGATGGCGACCTTCATGAAAGAGATTTCCTCGATAGAGTTGATATATTGAATGGTATGGGACAAAATGTGATGGTTTCTAATTTTAAAGAGTATTATAAGCTGGTATCATACTTCTCACAATTCAAAACTAAGAATCTTAGAATAGTTATAAGTATGCATACCTTTAAATATATTATAGATGAGCGCTATTACGAGCATTTAAAAGGTGGAATTATTGAAGCTTTTGGTCGTTTATTTATAAATAATATGAAACTTTATATATATCCTTCCATTGACGAAGAAACGGGTGAACTTATTACTTCAAAAAACTTTAAAATACCCGAAAATATTAAGCATTTATACCTACATTTATTAGAAAATAGACAAATTATTGATATAAAAAATGCTAAAAAATCAATTTTAACTACCTATCCTCATATTGTATTAAATAAAATTCAAAACAAAGAGCACGATTGGGAAGCAATGGTACCAAAATATATTGAAGATGTTATCAAAACTAGAAAATTATTTGGATATAGCGATTAATAAATAACAATTAAAACTATGAATGAAAATATTGAACCTGAAGTTTCGCGTCAAGTTATTGAAATGATAACTGTTGCAAACGACTTTTGTATGTTTGCTGAAGCAATTGATAAATATACTTTGCATGATATTTTAAATTATTTACAAAAAGTGTGTCCTCTTTTATATATAAAAGGCTCTCTTTTGCCTTATGTAAAAGTAAATACACCAGAAGCTAACGAACGTTTTGTAAATGAAGAGAATTGGCAAGCTGTTTTTTTAGATTTCCAAAAGAAATTGGACAAAGCTGATGCATTTTGGGCCATTAATTTGGATGATAAAACAGAAACTACTCCAATGAAGTACAGTATTGCTGAGTTTATTGCGGATGTATATCAGGATATGAAAGATTTTTTGTTGCTTTATCAGAAAAATACCAAAGCAGCTCGCGAAAATGCAGTTGCTGAATGCTCAAATTTATTTATGACGCATTGGGGTTGGAGAATTATTGACGTTCAAAAAGCAGTTAATTTCATTTTATATAAAAATAAAATAGAAAGAATTGATGGAGTAATCTAAACTTCAAATATTATTTGTAATATTCTTATAAAAAGTATGTTTAATTATCTAAAGGTAATTCATAATACATTATTTAGTATCTTAAGTTAAATATTTATTCTTTTAAGTCCTTAACTTGGGAGGCTAAACCCTTAATTTGGGAGGCTAAGTCTTTAACTTGGGAGGCTAAACCCTTAATTTGGGAGGCTAAATCCTTAACTTAGCCGGCTAATTCTTTAATTTGGGCGGCTAAATCTTTAACTTAGGGGGCTAAATCCTTAACTTAGCCAATTTTTGGTTTTATTTATTCATTAAAGTATAAATAAATAAAACGCACATTATTTATTAACTTTCGTTTGTTAAAAAATAAATAAAAAAAAAGTATAAAAAGTCATATTATTCCAAAAAAATGTTTACTTTTACATAAATATTAAGAGCTATATTTTAGCAAAATGGTAAATACGTTAAGGTTTAGTTCTTTAAATAATAATCAATATTATAAATAGTAATATGCTAAATATAATTACGATTAGGATTTATTAAGAAATTAAAAAAACAAACGAATATTTTACTATTCAAAGACAGGTTATAATATAAAAAAAGAAAATAAAAACAAATAATATTAATAGTAATTATTTAGTAATAAAAAATTTATAATACTTTATTAAAATGATAGAAATGCTACTACTATTACTTAAAGTAATTATTTACATTATACTTACATATTTTGTATTTAATGTGTTATATATATTTATATATGCAGTTGCAGGGCTAAAACCTACTAAGAAATTGAAACAACCAGCTTCGTTTTTTAGAAGAAAATTTGCTGTATTCATCCCTTCTTATCGCGAAGATGCGATTATTTTGGATACTGCTGTAAATTCATTAAAACAAACCTATCCTAAAGAATGCTATGACATTATAGTTATTGCTGATAAGCTAAAAGATGAAACTATAGCTACCCTTAAGGCATTACCAATTACCGTTATTGAAGTAAAATTTGATAAAAGCACTAAATCAAAGTCCTTAAATTATGCTATGAATGAGGTTGGTGACAAATATGATATCGCTTTAATTTTGGATGCTGATAATATTATGGAGCCAGCTTTTATTGAAAAGATGAATCTTTGCTTTGAAAAAGGATGTAAGATCGTTCAAGGGCATAGATTGGCAAAAAACCTGAACACAACGCTCGCATTATTAGATGGTATTAGCGAAGAAATCAACAATCATATCTTTAGAAAAGGACATAGGGCACTTGGTTTTTCATCAGCTTTAATAGGTTCGGCAATGGCTTTCGAATATAGTTTATATAAAAGATATATGCAAAATGTTCATTCGGTTGGCGAGGATAAAGAGCTTGAATTTCATTTGCTTCTTGATAAAAATAAAATTGAATATGAACATTCTGCATTGGTTTATGACGAAAAGGTTCAACAAGCCGAAATATTTACCAATCAAAGGCGACGATGGTTGAACTCACAGTTCAGTTGTTTCTTCGAATTTGCTCCTGTTAGTTTCAAACAGTTCATTTTAAGAGGAAATATTGACGTTTTAGATAAATTATTTCAACAAATTATACTTCCACGTATCTTACTTTTAGGAACAACTTCGATATTTGCAGCTTTTCTTTTTGTTTTATTTTTATTTAAAATAGTAAGTTTTAATGTATTTCAAATAGGATTGACTACATTTATACTATTAGCTATAACATTGATAATATCAGTACCACGAAAGTTTTATACTAAAGAAACATTAAAAGCATTATTATACATTCCAAAAGGAATTTTACTAATGTTAACTGCTATTTTAAGAATAAAAGGAGCTGGTAAACAATTTATTCACACGCCTCACGGAATTAAGTCAGATAATAACAATAAATAAACCATAATTATGAAAATAGGTATAGAAGCACAAAGAATTTTTAGATTAAAAAAGCATGGAATGGACATTTATGCTTTAGAATTTATAAAAGCTTTACAGAAAATAGATACTGTAAATGAATATTTTATTTATGTTCATCCAGATGAAGATCCTAATTGCTTAAAAGAGACAGGAAATTTCAAAATACGTTTAATTGAAGGAAGCTATCCTCTCTGGGAACAAAAGAGTTTGCCTGCTGCTGCAAAAAAAGACGGAGTACAATTGTTACATTGTACAAGTAATACTGCCCCAATTTATGTTTCGGTTCCTTTAGTTATTACACTTCATGATATTATTTATCTAGAAAAAAGTATTTTTAAAATAATAACAGGAAGTGGCACCAATTACCAAAAATTTGGGAATGTTTATAGGAGATTAATTGTTCCGATTTTAGTAAAAAAGTGTAAAAAGATATTTACTGTTTCAAATTATGAATCATGTAGGATAGCTAATTTTTTTAAATTACCAACTACTAAAATACAAGCGTATTATAATGGTGTAAGTCCCCATTTTAAAAGGGTAATAGATAGTAATGAACTTAATAGAATAAAAACAAAATACAATTTACCTGATAGATTTTTCTTGTTTTTAGCAAATACTGATCCAAAAAAGAATACAAAAGGAGTGTTAGAAGCACTATCTTTATACTATAAAAAAGGTGGCGAAAAATTACCTTTGGTATTAATTGATTTGGATAGAACTTATGTAGAAAGAATTTTAGTAGAGCTACATGAAGAGCGCTTAATCGATAAAATAATTATTACTGATTATGTTTTGAATAAAGATTTACCTGCAGTATATTCTCTAGCTACTATATTTTTATACCCATCATTAAGAGAAAGTTTTGGAATACCTATGTTAGAAGCAATGTCTTGTGGAGTTCCTGTAATTACATCTACAACATCTTCAATGCCTGAGGTAGCACAGGACGCAGCTTTATTAGTAGACCCATATAAGCCAGAACTTATAACAGAAGCTATGTTTGAACTTGTTAATAATACTACATTACAGGATACATTAGTAGAAAAAGGGTACCTAAGAGCAGCACAATTTACCTGGCATTCAGTTGCAGAACAGATGTTAAATGAATATACCAATCTTATTAATAACACAAATAAATAAAATCATTTTTTATGCATTCAATACGAGAAACATTATACTTTTTGTGGAAAAAAGCTGCCGAAAAGCATACACGTACAAATTATAATTTGAATTATGAAGTAGATATTGATCGCTTTAATAAGTGTGATGCAAAAGATAAGAAGCCTAATAGCCAGATGATGCGCGAACAAAAGATACTTCAGAAGTATTGGGGATGTAAACCTCTACATTATATTTATTATGATTTCTATAGGAAAGATTGTACTGTAACGATTGAAGAGATGCTGAAATATGTTCCTGACTATTTTATTTTTAATCTTTTCTTTCCGCGAAGTTATAAAGATTATGGTATACTTTGTGAAGACAAAGGCCTGACTTATGCAACATTAAAAGGATATGATTTAGCACAACCTAAGATGCTTCTCCGATTTGACTTCGATAGATTTTATGATGAAACAAATGGTGCAATAACAGCTGCAAAAGTTGATGAATTATTTAATAATTCACGAGCAGAAAAGCTATTTGTTAAGCCAAGTTTTGGGCTTGGTGGTAAGGGAATTATCGTTTTTAATAAAAGAGAAAATAATACGTACTATAATGAAGAAAATATAAAGCTTTCACACGAATATTTGGTAAAAGAAGTGAATGATGGAGCATATATTATTCAGGAAGGTGTGGTACAAGGTGCTGAAATGAATACACTTTATCCAAATGCTGTAAACACTTACCGACTTGTTACTGAATGTATAAAGGGAGAATCAAAACTTGTTTTTGCATTATTAAGAATGGGAAGAGGAGGCGGACAGATAGACAATGCTAGTTCGGGAGGAATGTATATAAAAGTGGATCCTGAAACAGGTAAAATGTATGATTATGCCTTTTCTAGAAACAGAAATAAGTTTTATGAACACCCAGATACTAATTTTAAATTTAAAGATGCTAAATTTGATAATTGGGAGGAAGTAAAAGCTTTTATATTAATAGCTGCTCAAAAGTTTAGGGATATTAAATATCTGGGATGGGATATTGCTTGTTCAGAAGATGGTCCTTTAATTATTGAAATCAATAATGGTCCTGGAATTAACATAGTACAGGATTACTATGGTGGAATTAGGGATACATTAAAGATCAATCCTAAGGATTGGTGGTATAATTCGAAATTTACATTAAAAGAATTGTAGTTTTTATTTTAGTTTATAAATTAATTGTTTTAAGTTATGATTAAAGGAAGAGACTTTATTATTACCGGATTGCAGCCTTGGGATACTCCAATTGGAAGTAATTGCAAGAATATTGCTGAAGAAATTTCAAGAAACAACCGAGTTCTTTATGTTAATTCTCCTTTGGATAGGTTTACGTTGATGAAACATAAGAATGAGCCTCATATCCAAAAAAGACTTAATATTATTAAAGGAAAAGCGAGTTGTTTTGAGAAAATAAATGGTAATTTAACTGTTTTTTATCCACGTGTAGTCATTGAATCTACAGGAAAAATTCCATCAAACTTTCTTTTTAAAATTATAAATAAATATAATAACTCTAAATTTGCAAAAGAAATTAAGTTTGCAATAAATGAACTTAGTTTTAAGGACTATTATCATTTTAATGATAGTGATATATTCAGAAGTTTTTATCTAAAAGATCATTTAGATGCAGTTATGAGTGTATATTATATCAGAGATTTCTTAATTGCTAATAAATATTGGAAAAGACATGGTCATTATATGGAACCATTATTAATAGAAAAATCAGATTTGGTAGTAACTAATTCATTACATTATGCTGATTATGCCTCTAAGTATAATAAAAACTCACATATGGTGGGTCAAGGGTGTGATTTGACATTATTTAATGATGAAGATAATTCTATAATTGTACCTGATGATATTGCTTGCATTAAAAAGCCTATTATAGGTTATATGGGTTATCTTTCGGGAGGTAGATTAGATATTAGTTTAATAATAAAGATAGCTGAATCGAAACCAGAATGGAATATAGTTTTGGTAGGTCCAGAAGATGATAAATTTAAGAACTCAACATTACATAATATGTCTAATGTTCATTTCTTAGGAAGCCGAAACGAGAAAGAATTACCAGCATATATCAAAGGTTTTGACATTGCTATAAACCCACAGACAATGAATGTATTTACAGTTGGAAATTATCCTCGAAAAATAGATGAATATCTTGCAATGGGTAAACCAACTATTGCAACATCTACAAAAGCTATGGAGTATTTTGAAGCTTGTACTTATTTAGCTAATAATGCTGATGAATATATAATGCTTATTGAAAAAGCCTTATTGGAAAATACTGTAGAAAAGCAAAAATACAGAAGAGAAGTAGCTAAAACACATTCGTGGGAGAACAATGTGAAGTTGATTTATGCTGCAATTTTAAACACTAATACTAATAATTAAATGAGCTTAGTAGAAAGAATTAAATCAGATGAAAAGTTAAAGAAATTATTACTTTGGTTAATAGTAACACCTCGTCGTGCAAGGCCTAGATGGTATATTAGTTGGTTTGTAAACCCATTTTATCATAAAAAAGGGAAAGGTTCTCGAATAATGTGTTCGGCTAGAAAAGATGTTGTCTTTTTTAAAAAGTTTAATTTAGGTAAATATACTATTGTTGAAGACCGTTGTGTGATAAATAATGGAGGAGGGGATATTATTATTGGTGATAATTGTCAGATTGGGATTGGAACTGTTTTGTTAGGTCCTGTTACTATTGGAAATGGTGCTGGAACTGGTCAGAATGTGTTTATTAGTGGTTTTAATCATGGATATAAAGATGGAGGAAAGAATTCGAAATATCAAGAATTAGATGTAAGAGAAACTATAATTGAAGAGGAAGTTCATATTGGTTCCAATTCTGTTGTGTTAGCGGGAGTAAAGATTGGTAAACGTACACAAGTAGGTGGTGGAAGTGTAGTTACTAAAGATATTCCTCCTTTTAGTATAGCAGTTGGTAATCCTTGTAGGGTAATTAAGCAGTATAATCAAGAGACTGGTGAATGGGAAAAAGTAAATAACTCAAAATAAATCTAAATAATGACAACACTTCAAATAATTTTATGGTTTGGTATATTCGTAGTTTTCTATGCATATTTAGGTTATGGTATTTTATTATATTTTATTATAAAACTAAAGAGAATATTTTTTAAAAAGCCTAACTTTGATAATGTAGCTTATGAGCCAGAGGTTACTTTATTTGTAGCAGCTTACAATGAGAAAGATTATATTGATGCTAAGGTTAACAATTCTTTTCAAATGAACTATCCAAAAGCAAAAGTCCATCATGTATGGGTAACTGATGGTTCGGATGATGGCACTCCTGATATACTTAGAAAGTATGAAGGTTTGGAAGTTTATCATGAAGCACCAAGAAATGGGAAAATTGGTGCTATGAACAGAGGTATGCAGTTTGTAAAAACACCTATTGTTATTTTTTCGGATGGGAACACAATGCTAGGTAATGATTCAATTAAAGAAATTGTAAATCTTTTTAAAGATCCTAAAGTTGGATGTGTTTCTGGTGAAAAAAGAATATATCAAATGGATACTGAAGCCGCTGCTGGAGCAGGAGAGGGGATATATTGGAAATATGAATCTACTCTTAAGAAATGGGATGCTGAATTATATTCAGTAGTAGGTGCTGCCGGCGAATTATTTGCAATAAGAACCGAACTTTATAGAGAAGTTGAGAAAGATACTTTGCTCGATGATTTTATAATTTCATTAAGAGTTGCAATGGATGGTTATACAATTCAATATAATCCAAATGCTTTTGCTATTGAGACTTCTTCGGCGAATGTTAAAGAAGAACTTAAACGGAAAATTCGTATTGCAGCTGGTGGAATACAATCAGTTGTTAGATTAAGGGCTTTATTAAATCCATTTAAATATGGCGTTCTTTCCTTTCAGTTTATTTCACATAGAGTTTTAAGATGGACATTAGCTCCTTTGTTTTTACCAATAATATTTTTATTAAATTTATTAATAGTTTTCGATAATCCATTAGAGCAATTATCTTTTTATAGTATATTGATGTGTTTACAAATTCTATTTTATATGATGGCATTAATAGGATGGTATCTGGAAAACAAAGCTATTAAAATTAAAATATTATTTATTCCTTATTATTTCTTTATAATGAATCTTGCAGTTTATCTTGGTTTCAAAAGATACTTAAAAGGGAAACAATCTGTAAACTGGGAGAGAGCTAAAAGAGGGGCTTAATTATAATGTATAATAATAACTTGAGAGTTGATAATCATTTATTGTTTTAGTATGTTTACTACTTATTAATAAATTTTATAAATAAAATTACAGAAGATGAGTACAATTTTAAATATTCTATTAGTTGAAGATGATCCCATCAATCAGAAGGTGGCATCTTGTATTGTTAAAAGAGAAAACCATAATATAACCATAGCTGAGAATGGAGAAGTAGGTGTTGAAAAGTATTTGAACGAAAAATATGACCTTATTCTTATGGATATTCAAATGCCTGTGATGGATGGTATTGAAGCTACTAAAAAAATTAGAGAAATTGAAATGGAATCGGGGCAACATACTCCAATTATTGCTGTTACTGCTTATGCACTCGAAAGTGATAGAATAAGAATTATGGCTGCAGGTATGGATAATTACCTAAGCAAACCTTATAAACCTAATGATTTGCTTCAAATTATTCATAGTACTCTTAAATATTAAATTTTTTTTTTAAAAATGGAAACAAATAGCATCATAATAATATTATTATTAATAATTATCTTAATCATTTTAATTTTATATATTATTTCATTAAACAAAATGAAAAGATTGATACAAAAAAATAATGAAAATTTACTATATTTAATTAATGAATTGGATGATGATTTAGAATCTGAAAATAATTTTCAAGAACAACAAACGAGTTTAGAAGATGAACAGTTTATAGATAAAAAATACACTTCTAATTTAAATCAGATTACTTCTTTTTCGCAATTAAATCATGATGTAAGAACACAGTTAAATGGTATAATTGCTTTTTCGAATATGTTAGAAACTGAATTTATTACATCAGAGAACAAAGAACTAAAAGAATATGCTACTAGTATTCGTATTAGTGGTGAAAATCTTTTGAAATTGTTTAGTTAATCTATATTTATTTAAAATATGGAAGGTTTTAAACGGAAAGAGCATTGGGAAAATATATACCAAAATAAAAATATTGAACAAGTAAGCTGGTATCAGCCTATTCCTCACACATCTCTTAGCTTTATTACTCATTTAAATCTTCCAAAAGATGCTGCTATTATTGATATTGGTGGTGGTGATAGCTTTTTAGTAGATCATTTACTTCACTTAGGTTATATTAATGTTACAGTGCTTGATATTTCTGCACTAGCAATTGAAAAAACTAAGCATAGACTTGGAGTTAATGCTACAAAGGTTAAATGGATTGTTTCGGATATTGTTGATTTTATTCCAAACGAAAAATATGATTTCTGGCACGATAGAGCAGCGTTTCATTTTCTGACTAAAGTTTTAGATATAACTACTTATAATAATATTGTATCATCTTATATTACTACTAATGGATATCTATTAATTGCAAGCTTTTCATTAGATGGGCCTACAAAATGTAGTGGTATTGAAATTATGCAATATTCACAGGAAAGTATGTTTGCTGTTTTTAAAGATAATTTTGATTTTATAGGAAGTAATATTACTGATCATAAAACGCCTTTTGATACTATTCAAAACTTTATTTATTGTTGCTTTAAAAGAAAATAATTTTTGTCAAGTATTTTAACGGACGCATAAAAGATCGTCATTATTTGATAAATTATTGTCATTATTACATGCTGGAACGTCATTTTTGCATCCAGAAGTGTCATTATTGAATCCTGGAGTTGCAAAGTCACATCCTGAAGTGTCATTATTGCTTCCTGGAGTGCAAAAGTCACATAATGGAGTGATATTATTGCTTCCTGGAGTGGCAAAGTCACATCCTGAAGTGTCATTATTTCATTTATATTTGTCATTATTGCTTCCTGAGATTTAAGAGTGAAATTAATTTCTCAAGAAATTCAACTACTTATGGGTTTTGATGCATTTCTAAAAAGTATGTTTATATAAAAAATTGATTTTATTTAATTTTAAAAAGCTTTCGTAGTATTAATTAAATGTGTAATTTTGTATAAAAAATAAACATTGATATTATTTCTTTGTTTTAAAGTATTATTCGCCAAACTACACAAATGAAAACATTAAAAATATATTTATTAATTCTAATATTTTTAGGAATTAGTAATTCTAATATAGCTCAACAACTAACACTTGCTCAAAAAACAGCTTGTACAAACGATACCGTGAGAGTTGCTTTAAATACTACTGCTATAACAAAATTAGCTGCTTTAACTATTTATATAAGCTACGATACAGCTGTGTTGAAATATGTTGGATTAGAAAGCACTACATCATTATTATCAGGAATAATAAGTGGAGTTCCAACTACTGGAGCTGCTGCTTGGAAATTATGTTTATCTTGGGTAGATAATAGTTTATTGGGCGTAAATTTTGGTGCAATAAAACTAACCGACATTAAATTTATTTATAAAGGAGGTTCATCAGCTGTAACATTTTTGACTGATGGTACTGATTTAGCAAATATTTCAGGTACTTCCTTAAGCACTACTTATGTTAATGGTAATGTTTCGTCAACTGTTATTACAACTCAACCTTCAAATATTGCTGTGTGCACTGGTATTTCAACTAATATACCAATTAGTGCTGCTACTGGAGCTACTTTTCAGTGGCAAAGTAAAAGTGGAAGTGTTTGGAGTAATGTTACGAATGGGACTTCCTATTCGGGTGTTACAACCAATTCGTTACAAATTTTACAAAGCCCTTTTGTTCTAAATAATACAAATTATAGATGTAAAGTTGTGGGAAGTTGTACTGATTATTCCTTGCCTATAATTTTAACAGTAAATGCAAATCCAGTTGTGGTAATTACACATGATACCTCTATTTGCAAAGGCATTCCTACAACTATTTCAGGAAATGGGAGCACTGGTTTTGGTACTTTAACTTATAGTTGGAATAATAGTTTAGGTACAGGTATAAGTAAAATTGTTTCACCAAATGTTAATACTGCTTATCAGCTTACAGTTACAGATGCAAAAAATTGTTTATCTACTGCTTCAGTAAATGTAAACATGATAACTCCAGCTGCAAATGCAGGTATTATTAGCGGTCTTACTACAGTTTGTCAACAACAGAATAGTGTTGTATATACTGTTCCTTCAATTTCGGGAGCAACATCCTATAACTGGACTTTGCCAACAGGTGCTACAGGAAATAGTAGTACTAACAGTATAAATGTTAACTTTTCAAATCTTGCTACTTCAGGTACTCTTAAAATTAAGGTATTAAATAGTTGTAATGATAGTAGTATTTCAACTCAAACAATTACTGTTAATGCACTCCCACCTGCTGCAGGTTTAGTAAGTGGTTTGAATGTTGTGTCACAAGGTCAGAATGCTGTTGTGTACACTGTTTCAGCACTTGCAAATACAGCATCTTATACTTGGACTCTGCCTAATGGTACAATTGGATCTAGTTCTACTAATAGTATAACAGCCAATTTTACATCTACTGCATCATCAGGTTTTGTTACTGTAAAAGGAAATAATTCTTGTGGTTCAGGAAATATATCTTTATTGAAGATTATAGTTAGAACACTTAAAAAGATTCGACTTCATGCAATGATTCAAGGATTTTATTTAGAAAATAATATTATGAATCAGACCTTGCAATTTGATAGTATAAATCAGGAATTAGTTAATATTTTTAACAATCCACCTTATGTTGATACACTAAGTGTATTGATAAGAAAAACAAGTCCTCCAAATTACGATATTTTAGCTGAATACCATGGTATAGGCCTTTCAACAAATGGTGTATTACCTGAATTGACACTATATAATAATGATTCAACTAATAAATACAGTTATATTGTAATAAAACATAGAAATTGTATAGAAACATGGAGCGATTCGGTTAGTTTTTTAGATACAATAGTTAATTATAATTTTTATACACATTTTAATTCCACTCAATTTCCTAATAATATGTATAAATTATTTGTTAATGGTGTGCAAACTGGTAATTTTATTTTTTCAGGCGATTTAACACAGGATGGCACAATAAACATCTTTGACATTGCTGAAGTTTTTGATATGTTAAATGATCCAAACGCACCAATAGGTTATATATTAAATGATATAAATGGTGATGGTGTTGTAAATATCTTTGATTTAGTTGTGGTTTTTGATAATACAAATTTAGGTGCAGATTCAGTAAATCCATTTACATTTTAAAAATAATAATTTCTATCAGATATAATTATAGATTTGTCTAAAGTTTTTTTTTGTTAAAATTATTTACTATTTAATATTGTAAATATACTGATGAGTAGTATATTTAAATAATAATAAAGAAAAATGTATAAAATATTATTTTATGTAAAAACAAAATCAAAACTCTTACGTTATAATAGCTTCACAACTCAATGATGTAATTATTTTTATAGAATTTAAAATATTTGTAGATTATTGTAACTTTAAAATAATAAGTTCGTAAAATCTTCACTTTTTGCAATCTAAAATTAACAAATGCGACAATTAAAAATTTCTAAACAGGTTACCAACAGAGAGCTAGCTTCTCTTGATAAGTATTTACAAGAGATAAGTAAACTCGAATTGATCAGTGTTGAAGAAGAGGTTCTTTTAGCACAGAAAATAAGAGCCGGTGATCAATTTGCGTTGGAAAAACTTTGTAAGGCAAACTTAAGATTTGTTATTTCTGTTGCTAAACAGTACCAGAACCAAGGATTAAGTTTACCAGATTTAATTAACGAAGGAAACTTAGGCTTAATTAAAGCAGCTCAAAAATTTGATGAAACCCGTGGTTTTAAGTTCATCTCTTATGCCGTTTGGTGGATTCGCCAAGGTATTTTACAGGCTATTTCCGAACAATCAAGAATTGTTAGATTACCACTTAACAAACTTGGATCGTTAAACAAAATTAAAAAGGCTTATGCTCAATTAGAGCAAGAGTTCGAACGTGCTCCCAACTCTCAAGAAGTAGCAGCATTGTTAAACATCTCCGAAAATGAAGTAGATGATACTTTGTTTTATTCAGGAAAACAAGTTTCAGTTGATGCTCCTTTATTAATTGACGAAGAAGGTACCATGCTCGATGTATTGAAGAGCGAAGAAGGTCCTACTCCTGAAACCGGATTGATGTTCGACTCGTTACGCCAAGAAATAGAAAGAGCTATCTCTACATTAACACCAAGAGAAGCCGACATTATACAATGTTTTTATGGATTGAATGGAAAATATCCATTAACATTAGAAGAAATTGGAGAAAAATTTAGCCTTACTCGTGAAAGAGTTCGACAAATAAAAGAAAAAGCTATCAGAAGACTGAAAAATACTTCTAGAAGTAAAATACTCAAATCTTATTTAGGATAGTAAGTTGATTAAGTTGATTAAAAAAAGAAAAGTCCGCCAAATTTGACGGACTTTTTCATTTTAATAAGGTCTGTAATTAATATTACTTATTTACCTGATATGTTTTATCACCTGTTTTAATAAAATTCACAATCTGTGTTGCAGCTGCCAATCCAGCATTGATATTTGCTTCAGATGTTTGAGCTCCCATTTTCTTAGGTGTAAAGAAATATTTACCTGCATACTTTTCTGCAATCTCAGCCTTACAACCTGGTTCCACATCCGACACATATTTAAAGTCTGCTCTTTCTGCAAAAGTTTTTAATAAGCCTTCTTCGTCTATAACTTCCTTACGAGCAGTATTAACTAAACAAGCATTCTTAGGCATTTTTGATAACAAATCATAGTTTATCGACTTCTTAGTTTTGTCGGTTGCTGGCATATTTAACGAAATATATTGGCAAGTGCTATATAATGTTTCTACATTATCAATATAAATAATACCATCTTTTTCCATTGCTTCTTTTGAAACAAAAGGATCGAATGCATATACATCCATACCAAAACCTTTAGCGATTAAAGCTATGTAACGACCAACATTTCCATAAGCATGTATCCCTAGTTTCTTTCCTCTAAGTTCAGTACCTGATGAACCGTCAAAATTATTACGAGCAGCCATCACCATCATACCCAAAGCAAGTTCAGCAACTGCATTCGAATTCTGACCTGGAGTATTCATTGCTACTACACCTTTTTCGGTACATGCAGCTAGGTCGATGTTATCATAACCTGCACCTGCACGAACAACTATTTTAAGGTTTTTGCCAGCATCTATCACTTCTTTATTTGCAATATCACTTCTTATAATTACTGCATCAACATCAGCAACTGCATTTACAAAATCACTTTGAGAAGTATATTTTTCGAGAAGAACAAGTTCGAAACCTGCACCTTCAACTATCTTTTTTATTCCATCTACTGCCACTTTTGCAAATGGTTTATCAGTGGCTACTAATACTTTTGTCATGTTTGTTTTATTTATTTTAATAAAAAAAAGGTAAACCCAGCAATATTAATTGATAGGTTTACCTTTTATTAGTTAATGATATTATGCATTCGTTTTTTCAAATTCTTTCATACAATCAACCAATGCCTGAACACTTTCGATTGGTAATGCATTGTAGCAAGAAGCACGGAATCCACCAACCGAACGATGGCCTTTTATACCTATCATTCCATTAGCTTTTGCAAATTCCATAAAAGCATCTTCTTTATCCTGATATTTTTCATTCATTACAAAACAAATGTTCATTAACGAACGGTCTTCTGTTTCAGCAGTTCCTTTGAACATTGAATTACGATCGATTTCATCATATAATAATTTAGCTTTAGCTTTATTGATTTCATACATTTTTTCAACTCCACCAATAGATTTAATCCATTTCAAAGTTTCTCTTAATGTATAAATAGCAAAGCAAGGAGGTGTGTTGAACATCGAACCTTCTTTTATATGTGTTCTGTAGTCTAACATGGTAGGTATGGTTCTTTCAACTTTTCCTAAAATGTCTTCTCTTACTACTACAAATGTTACACCTGCTGGCCCTAAATTCTTTTGAGCACCACCATAAATCATACCATATTTTTTAACATCAACAGGACGACTGAAAATATCTGAAGACATATCAGCTATTAAAGTAACAGGACTGTCGATATCTACATGTAATTCGGTACCGTAGATAGTATTGTTAGTTGTAATATGGAAATAATCAACATCAGTTGGTATTTCATAGTTCTTTGGTACATAACTGAAGTTCTTGTCTGATGAAGATGCTACAATATTTACTTCACCAAATAGCTTAGCTTCTTTATTAGCTTTTTTAGCCCATACTCCAGTTTCTAAATAAGCTGCTTTTTTATTAAGCATATTAAAAGGGATCATGCAGAATTGTAAACTAGCACCTCCACCTAAAAATAATACCTCATATCCTTCAGGAATGTTTAATTGTTCTTTGAATAAAGCTACTGCTTCGTCCATTATTGCTTGAAATTCCTTACTTCTATGTGAAATTTCAATTAATGACATTCCGATGCCGTCTAATTCCAAAACAGCCTTTGCTGTATTTTCAATTGCAACTCTTGGTAAGATACATGGACCGGCGTTAAAGTTGTGTTTCTTCATATTGTATTGATTTTAAACGTATGTTTGTTATAAATATTGAGTGTTAAATTTCAAACAAAGGTATGATTTTATTTTATGCAAAAGCAAATCTTTTTAATTTTTTTTTCACATTTATAATAATAAACTTTATAATGAGTTATTATAAAAGTATTAAACAGTGTAATAGACTGTTTTGCATAATTCTTTTTTAATAAAATCTTAATATTTTAATATGAAAAAAATAATATTTATTCTTGCCTTATTAGTTACCACCAATGCATATTGTACATTGGATACTATTAATGCAAAGTCGAAAATCACCAATGTAACTGTGTTTTTTAATGGTGCTCAGATTACCCGCAATGCTGATGTAAAGCTTACTAAAGGTAAGCATATTATTAAAATTAATAATCTTCCTCGCGAAATTAACCCTCAGAGTATACAGGTTGAACGCATTACTAACTGTAAGATATTATCTGTAAAACATCAATATGGTAATAATAATGAAAATAAAAAAAGCACTGAGCAATTGGAAATACAGAAGAAAATTGATGAACAAGAATTCAGAATTAAAGATATTAGAAATAATCAGACTGTTTATGATTTAGAGGAAAAAATATTATTAGAGAATAGTAATTTTAAGAAAAAGGATGATGGTGCTGCTTTGAGTGTTATCAAAGAAGCTGCTGATTTTTATAGAACTCGTTTGAATGAAATTCGTTTAAATAAATTAAAACTAAATGATGATTTAAAAGCTGCAAAAGATAAAATTCAGGAATTATATGTGAAATTGAACGAAATTACTTCTAAAAATCAAAAAGAATATAGTATGGTTTTGATAGCAATAGAAGCTGAAAAAGAACTTACTGCCGATCTAAATCTAAAATATTATATAGAAGCTGCTGGTTGGAAACCATTATATGATTTTAGAGTAGATGATATCACAAAACCGTTATCGATAGTATATAATGCAAATGTTTTTCAATCGACAGGGGAGGAGTGGAACAATGTCAATATTAAATTATCAACTGGTAATCCTTTGCTTACGGGTAGTAAACCTGAATTAATTCCTTGGTATATCGACAGGAAAAATGTTTATACTTCAACTCCAGTTAAAAATGGACAAAGTATTTTTAAAGGTCAGGTTTTAGATTCAGAAACGAATGAAGCTATTCCTTTTGCAACAGTAATTATTTTGGATGGAAACCGTCAGGTTGGAGCTACTAATACTGATTTAGAAGGCCATTTTACAATTAATCCGCTTCCCGTTGGGTCTTTTTCTGTAAAAATAACTTATGTTGGATATAATACCTATAATGGTTCGGTTAATTTAATAAAAGATCAAGCTTTTTATCAGGTTGTAAAATTGCAGGGAAATGTAAAAAAACTTGAGGAAGTTGTTATAGCTGATTATAAATCGCCTTCTTATGCTACTGATAAAAGTGTATCGGGTTATACAGTAACTTCGCAAGATATTCAAAGGATGCCTTCTATTAGCAATTCGTATACAAGTGCAATGGGCGCTACTTCAAATACATTTAATTGGAGTAATAATTCAAATGTTGGTTTTGCTGATTCGTATAATTTAACAATAACAGGTAACGAGCAAACAGTTACAACAGATTATATTTCGAGTTCACTTAAATCTACAGTAACACATTTGGAGTATACTATTGATATTCCCTACACAATTCCATCGGATGGAGAAGAGTATAATATAAAAATTAAAGAAGTTAGTTTGCCTGTTATCTATGAATATTATGTAGTTCCAAAAATTGATAAAGATGCTTTTTTGATTGCTAAAATAAAAGATTGGAATCAATTAAATCTGTTAAGTGGTAAAACCAGTATTTATTATCAAGGTACTTTTACTGGCGAATCGATGATTAATGATAACAATACCAGTGATACTATGAATATTTCGTTGGGTAGAGACCGTAATATCATTGTGAAAAGAGAAGGCAATAAAGAAATGTCGGACAAACGAATTATGGGTAGTAATATTAAGGAGACAATTGGTTGGAATATTACAATTAAAAATAATAAAGATTCAAAAATTAAAATTATTGTAGAAGACCAATACCCAATATCAGAGAAAAAATCTATTGAAGTTAACCTTCAAGAATCTTCTGATGCGAAAACGAATGAAAAAACTGGTAAGCTTTCCTGGTTTTTATCGATAGAACCTGATGCCAAAGCAACAATAAAATATAAGTATACGGTGAAATATCCTAAGGAAACCAACTTAAATATTGAGTAAACCTATAAAAAAGGAGATGTTAATTTAGCATCTCCTTTTTTTATCTTTATTATGATATTAAGATCAACAGTATAAGAATTCATTCAGCATAAATAAACACTAACCTATGTTATTATACTACAAACCTAGGTTATTGTTGTATTAACCTATGTAATTGTTGTATTAACCTATGTTATTGTTGTATTAACCTAGGTTATTATTCAATTAACTTAGGTTATTTTCAAATAACTTAAGTTATTGTTCAATTTACCTAGGTTATTTTCAAATAACATAAGTTATTGTTAAATTAACCTTTTATTCGATTTAAAACACCTTTTATTACATAAAAAAAGTCTTTATCAAATTAATGATAAAGACTTTTTACAAAACTTTATATAATCAATACCTGAAGTACCGAAATATAATTATAGGGTACTCCTTTATTTTTTAATAAACCTTTTGATAGCTTTATTATTTGTATTATCTGAAATAATATATTGATACATTCCTGATTGTAGATTCGAAATATCTACTTTAATTCTTTCAGTAGTTTGATTTAGTTTATATGTATTTGTATAAACCGATTGTCCTAATGTATTAATAATGGTTACGGTATAGGTTCCTTTTATTTTAGGAATAATATCTAAAATAATTTCATCATTAGCAGGATTAGGATAGATTTCGCTTATATTTCCTAGGCTAGATTCAATATCTTTTGTATTAAGAACAACTGCTGTAGACGAAACTATGAAGTTAATGTTTTTAAAAGAAGGTGTAGAAGAGTTTAATGTAAAAACAGCAGGCGTTGTTATTTTACCAGGAACTTCAGGATATACAATGTATTTTCCAAACTTAATATTATCGAATACAAAATAGCCATTTGGATCTGTAAATCTACACAATAATGGATTGGATGCAGAGTCTAATAATAAAACTTCGAAAGAAGCTTGCATAGTTTTTAAACCTGTACTAACAGTTCCTCCCAAACTACCATTGCCAGAAGTTAAAGTACCTACCTGATGTAAATGTATATCCTTTGCCCATTGATTTGAAAATAAAGCAATGGTATCGGCTGTATTCCAGAATACTTTACTTGTATAGTAAGTAGGAGTATAGGTGTTTACAAAAGATGAATTTGATTTTAATTCTGCTTTTACTTTATAATTTCCTGCTGGTTTTTGATAATAATTATAGAAACCAAGAGAATCTACGTTGCATGAATCCACAAGAGCAAATGTAGAATCATAAAGATATGTTATAGCGTGGTCAACAGGCACAAGACCAGCAAAGATAGTACCACCCATATTATAAGAAGAAGGTACTGGAGGTACAACTTTTAATACAACCATCGTTCGAGGACTTTCGCAGCCAATTGCATTAACTCCTAATTTCATATTTGGACGTTGGCTATATAAATAACCTGTTGAATTTTGACAAACACCAGCAGCATCAGCATGATAATTTACAGTTGAAACAAATGGAGTAGCTGAAACATAATTTATTGCATTATAACTATAATCAGGAATTCCTTGATATTTATCAAAGCAAGTTTGTACAATAACATTACTAATTCCATCCCAAATAAAAGGTGCTGTAAATTGATGAACATTCCAACCTGTAATATCTTTATACATTGTATCAGTGTAAACTTGAGTTAATCCGGTTTGAAATGTAGAAGTTAATGCATTTAAAGTTGTAGCACCTAAATTTACTGTGAAATTCTTTAAATAAGAATTAGAATAACTTGAAGCAGGTGAAGGTGTTATTACATTGAAACCACAATTGGTGATATTTCCTGATTGAGCTCCTAATGCTGACAATTCAGATGCTAAAATTAAATATTGTTCTTTACTACCTGAATAAAAATTACCGTAAGGAGTAGGAAATGATGTGTTTGAATTCTTTAAAGTATCAGTACCAATTAAAATATTTGTGTTAATTAAATTAAAAGATTCTACATAAACTGTATCATTTGCAAACATTGTACCTGTATGGTAAACAGTATCATTGCAAATACTTGTTCCACCGTATGGGGTGTGAAACCATTTAACATGTAAACCATTTGCATGTGCAGTTACAGCTACATTGGAAGCACCATAAGTTATAGGACCAATTGAATCAACAATAGGCTGAACAGGTACACTATTAACAGTAATAGCTTTTGTACTTGTATTTCCATTTCCACAGGAATTGCTTCCCATCACACTTAAATTACCCGAAACAGAAGCCGAATTAAAACTTAACACAATTGAAGGTCCATTACTTGAACCTATTGCACCAGTAGGTAATGTCCATAAATAAATAGATGCACTTGCCATTTGAGGTACTGTATAAACTATTGAAGTTTGTCCTTGACATACATTAGCAGGCCCTTGTATTAAACCAGGTGTGTTAGGAACAGTTTTAACAGTTGTAGTAATAAATGAAAGATTACCTGTACCAAAAGAGTAACTTAAGCCATAAACTTGTAAATTGCCTGAAGTGGCATTTGCCGAAAAATTAAGACTAATAGTGGTATCATTAACAAATGTTTTAGTAACACCTGTACCAGTATAATTCCAGATAAGTGTGTCGGCATTAGTAATTTTATGAGTATAATAAACTACATTTGACTGTCCCAAGCAAACACTGGTTAATCCATAAATTTGGCCTGCATTAGCTACAATTGGAACTGAACCAATAGAAACATTTCCAATCATAGTGTCTTGAATATAGGTAGCAATTCTTCTTCCTACTACATAATAGTTTCCATTAGGTAAATTAGGCCAAGATAATTGATTTCCTGTACCTATTTGCTCATTTAAACTTAAAATAGCTCCATTCAATACTAACTTATATGCACAATTTAAATCAGAACCACTTAAGTAAACACTATTTCCGATAACACTTACATTGTATTGGTTTATTGGTTTGTTTATAATAGGATTCCTTGTGAAATTT
>CAYRBL010000003.1:15882-30116 GCA_964422385.1 uncultured Bacteroides sp. | reverse complement strand
TTACAGGTGTTTGTTCCTTGTAATTAAAATCAGATGAGTCTATTAATAACTTCATTTTTCTTCCTTTAAATATCTTTTTTTAATCAAATACAAGGATAATCCTGTATTATCAGAGGCTTCTATGATAGAATTATATGATATTCCATCAACAACAACGGATTTTGAATTTTTAGATTTAGCATCTTTATTATATTAACTTCCTGTAACTAATACGTTATCATATATACCATATAACGTAGTTTCTATTTTACCAGCATATCCATCGACTTTTCTTAACCTTAACCACAATTCACCTTGAACAGCAGCAGCTGAAGCATTTACTATAGTAACAGATATGTCTTGTGTATTGTTTGTTGGTTCAGCCGGAAATAACTCAACGAAATCCATGAAGTTTCCGTTGTCTGCTAATAACGACATTACTCTTGTACCGCCTCTATTAACTTTATATATTGCGCCAGGTTCACCAGCCCATTGAGCACCAATAATATTAACAGTTGGTGTTAAACCAGTTGTAGATTGTGTAGCATATTGTATTTTATATGCAGTTCCAGATAAACTTGTTGTAGCATTTGCTGCAAGTGCAGCTGTTGTTGCATTAGTTACAGAAGCTATGGTTCCTACATATACACCTGCTGACGTATATATTTTAGCATTAACATGGGATGCTGTAAGAAATGCAGTACCAACCCCTACAACAGTAGTTGCACCTGTACCAATTGTTACAGTACCAACTCCATCTAAGATATTAGTATATGGTAATAAATCGGTTGCTAAAGATATAACTGAAGCTGCAGTATCACTTCCAGAAATCTTTATAACTGCTTCAGTTTCAGTTACCTTTTGAATTGCTTTTATTAATGCCGCCATTTTTATTCCTTAATGAGTACGTCAAGTATGTTTAGAAAGTTTGCCGAACTTTCTTTCATAAACTCGACAACATCTATTTTATTTTCTAATAAGTTATTTATAACTTGTTGGGTTTGAATATCTATTGCAATAACTGATTCATCTTCAAGAATATAGTGCAATTTACCATTAATAATAGAATCAAATTCGTTCATCTCACGAATATGAGAAACAACAGGATCAATAGAAAAGGATTTGTCAGAAGCTATTTTAATATATTGTTCGACTATTTTATTTGTGACTTTTATATTATGTTCTTCTTTTATTATATCTGCAATTTTTAATATATTTTCAGAAAAGAATTCTTCATGTAAATTACTAACGATATCTTTTACTTGTTGAGAATATTTAATATGATTTTTTGCTTCTGACAAATTTTTAAATTGGGTTAATTCATTATTAATTAATATATCATTATCAATAGTTCTCTGAATAGTATTACCATAGAAATGGGTACACTCTTGTATACCCTTCCCAGATACTGTTTCTTGTAATCTTTTAGAAAACTGTGAATAGTACATTAGTCTTTAGTTAATTTATCAACTGCTTTGTCGATGTTTTTAGATCTTTTAACCATTTTACCTAAAGATTTATGATTGCCGCTTGAATTATATCCATAATTAATGCCACGGTCAGCATTGTCCAAACTCGCTTTCTTAACATAAGAACTTAGAGTTGCTTTTGATAATTCATCAAGTTGTTCAAAGTCTTCAGACATCATAAAGTCTTCAAGTTCTTCAACTGAATAATCTTCAAGAGTGAATTCTTCTTTAGTCATTTTGTCGACTGCTTTACCAATACCTTTTTCACGCTTAGAAGCAATTTGGCCAGATTTTGACCATTTCTCGCCTTTACCTAGAGCTTCACCACTAATAATAGCACTTGTAGTAGCTTTCTTAACATAAGATCCTAAAGTCTTTTTAGACAATTCATCTAACTCTTCGACTTCTTCTTTGGTTAATTTGCCAATTGCTGTAGCAACACCTTTAGTTCGGTTTGCAGTTTTTCTTGCTGTTCTTGGTTCATGCGTATATGATAATACATCTTTATCGCCACGACCTGATTTGAAATTAACGGATGCAGTATGTTTCATCAATTGGTCATGAGCTTTAGTTACATAAGAACCTAGAGTTTTTTTACTTAATTCATCAAGTTGTTCAAAGTCTTCTGACATCATGAAATCTTCTAGTTCTTCAATTGAATAATCTTCAAGTGATTCTTTAACTGAATTATTAGATTCCGCATTTGCTAAATGCTTTTTATGGATAGTAATTAATCTTTTAAAACCTGCTTTAGCCCCATGAAACATATCAGGACTATCATTTAATGCTTTTTGTGCCCTAGCAATATGTGCTTTAGAGGTCGCAACATTTACGAATTTTGTTTCACTTGCTTCATCCAATTCAACTGATTCTTCAACAACAGAACCAAACATATTCTGAGCAACTGATACTCTCATATCATCTAAACGATCGGAGATTTTACTTGCCATTACTGTACTAAAACTATCTTCAATAGCAATTGAATCGCCTTCAGCAATTGCATTAATTAAATCTTTAATTGATTCTTTCAACATATTGTTTCCTTAATTATTGAGCACCCTGACCATCTTCAGGGGCAGGTGGTGGATTTTCTTTATTTTGTTTTGCAATTTCAGATATATCATTATCATTAAGTTGTAGTACATTTTTGGCAACCCATTCAATACTATAGTATTTACCAACATATAAATCTATCTGTTGCAATGCGGCAAGACGAGTCATTAATACTTCGTTTTCTTTTAACTCAGTAAAATAGTTATCTTTCTGAAAGTCAAATTGAATACTTTGTTTCATGTCGAACCATTCTTCATCCCGAATGATTCCCTTTGCAATCAATTGTATTCTTAAAGCATCTGTAAGTAGATTTGCAAACTTTTTACGAAGTCTAGTAACAAATTTATTAAACTTAACTTCTTCTCTTGTAATTTCTGTAGAGCGACCAAGACTAAATCCTTGGGTTGGTTGTAATCTACCAAGAGGTACATTTAATGCTTGAAATAATTTATTTTGAAAATATTGAATATCTTCAATTTGACCAAGGGTCTGGCCCCCGGGCAATGTAGTAATCTCTGTACCCTTTCCACCTTCTCTACGAGGCATCCAAAAATCTTCCATCATAGACAAATGTTTACGGTCGTTTCTGGTTTCACCTGTAGTAGCATCATAAACAATTTTATTTCTAAATTTGTTCATGATTTCATTAACGTATTGTTCTGCTTTTAACTTAGGTAAGTTGCCTACATCAACATAGAATATACGTCTTTCTGGGGCTCTTGAAATACGATAAATTACTACCGCATCTTCAACCATTTTTAATTGGTTTGTTGGTTTTACTGCTTTATGCAAATGACCTAATGTCATTCCTGAATTAGGATCAATTAAACCACTTGGGCAGTAAATAACAGAATCAAGTGATAATTTTACACCTTGTGAGGTTTGTTCACTGATACCTTTGTCATTATAGATATAGAATTCATCTATACTTGTAACAACATCAATACCTTTTTCATTACGTTGTTTCTTTACGTTTTTGATCTTTCTTATTTTTCTTGGATCAATTTTACGTAATTCTGTAATACCTTTTTTGATATTAGCAGGGTCAATTAGTACCTGGTAATAAACTCTACCATCTATATACCATTGACGAAAGATGTCTGGACCGAATTCTTCGAAGTCAAATAGTTTTAATACTTCTTCAAATTCTTCGGTTATTTTTTTCTTAATAGAATCTGAAACTTTTAAATTGTCTAGATTAAGTTCAATTGATTTATCATCTTCAGCAACAATTGCTTCATTAACAATATCTGTAATAGCTGAATCACAATCAGAATATTGAGCAACTTCTCGGTATCTACGGATAAGATCGTTTTCGTTTTTAACGATCGAATCCATATCTAAAACAAGACCATAATAATTAGCAGCACCTGATGCTGTAGTTATTACAGTACTACCGTCTTCAGAACTAGGAGGAACCACACTAAGTGGATTCTCCTTTTCCTTTTTCTTAGTCCGACTTAAATCTATACCGAAAAGTTGCATATATTATCTCAATTATAAACTAAATGGAATTGTTCCAATTGGGGTATCCACTGATAAATTAACACCAAAAGATGAACCGTCAGTATCAGTACCAGTATTTGATGTAAAGTAGTTATATGTAAATTCTACATCAAAGGTTTCAATTTGGTTTGCTGAATCAAAATCTAATGCAATTTGTCCAATTGTTGTTGGAAATGCATCAGCAAATTTATAAACTTTTAATACGGCTCCATTACGATCTAATTGATGAATTTCTAACTCAACCTGATAGTCTGCTGGGTTTGTTTTACCTTCAGTTGATGCATATCTTTGGATACCAGATTGCCAAGTTTCAAATGCATTTCTTAATCCAAATGTCACATCATTATAAATTGTAACTGACCAAGGTTGGAAAGTACGTTCACCAGCAACATTTAATTCGCGACCACGGTATTGAATTGGAATTGGAGTTATTGTTGATGCTGGTAAAGATGCCGATTTACACAAAAATTGTGCCCTTGCGCCCTCTAAAGCACCTGCTGCAACAAATGTAGGAAAATGAAGATATGCTCGAAACTGGTTGGCCCGTGCACCCCCACCCATGAGTGTACTCTTGAAGTCACTGATATTAGCCATGATTACTCCTTAAAATTAATTTATTTAATAATTGATTATGTGTTTCTAATAATTTATCATTCTTTGAAATATTCTCATGCCAATGTAGCATTTGAAGATTGTCTACGCTACTACAATGCTCTACTGAAATTCCTTTTTTCCAACAGATACTTATAGGTATAATATGATCTAAATGATATGTATCTGCACCTTTCTTTTGTTTACCTCTAGGTAAATTAGTAGGATTTATTATATATTTATATTGTAAATAAATTTTTTCTGTATTTCTACCTACAGCCGCCCTATATTGTTTAAATTCTGGATATATTACTTCCATCTTTTTACAAGGAGGTTTACGCTTAACTAAATAATTAATTTTAAGACCATTTAATTTACCTATATCTACTTTAGAAATAAATATGATTTTTGATCCAACGTCTTTAGGATCCATACCTAAAAAATACGCTAATTTTAAATTAATTTTAAAATGGATTTGCATATTTTTAGAACTAATCCAACCAAAATCTTTGGCAGTTTGTTTCTTATAAAAATAACAATAATATTTAAACAACTCAAATCCTTCTTTATGTTTCCAACTTGGATTGTCCTTTCCAAATTGGGCTTCAGGTAAATTGTTTATAGAAATCTTTCGATGTTTTTCTGTATCCTTAGATTTCCTTAAGTTTTCTTTATGAGAATCTGTAAATTTTCTACCAGTTAATGCTGCTACGGTTTTTATAGTTAAATTTGATCTATAATTTGAATCTTCCATTAATAATATAGATTGTTCAGAATGCCCACATTTAGTACATAACCTTCCGCCTATTTTTCTTTCTCTTATTTGTCTAGCAGGTCTTGTAAACAACTCGTGACAATTATCGCATTTGCAAGGTATTTTTATAGATGAACCTACATTAATTAATTGTTCAATAGACATATTAATAACGTCATGTTTGTTACAATTAATTCCTATTTTATTGTATATGTTTCTTTGTTTTTCTGTATTAACCTTAACAGAAAATCTATTTTCTAATATCATTATAGTTTCTCCAAACTATTACTCTAAAATTAAAAACTGACAATCCTTGAGTAGAGGACTTTTGGTTGGCCTACCTAGTCAGTTTGTTTATTTATAACAATAAGTTGGGAGTATATTTCAACTCCCAATATTATTAAGCTCCTACTACAGAGAAATCAACACCTGTACGAGATGCAATGAATGATAATGTTATAAAATTGATTGAGCGATTAGGTTTAACATAGATATCACCTACAAAGTTATTACTATCAATTACTGCTCCAGTATTGTTAGTATCATCACAAACTACTTTAAAGTCAGTAATACCTCGACGACCTTTAACATCTCTTAAGAATGGTTCAACAATATTTTTGAACTGAGCTCTTGTGAATGCATCGTTAAATTCAAATAATTGATATTGTGATGCTTTGCCAATAGCCTTTTCAATTGTGATAAACAATCTACGAACTCCAATTCTATCAAATGCAGATGGTTTTGCTAATAATGTTTTATCACCATAAAGGATAACGCCTTGTCCAGGAAATGCAACAACTGGGTTAACACCATTTTTGTATAATACGTCACGATCTGTTTTAGTTGGATTAACTGCCAATTTAACAACATTTTTAATCTGACCTCTGCTAAATCCGCCTGGAGACCACCACGCATCATTAGTATAATCAGTTCTAGCACACAAACCAGCAATATCGCCATTTAATGGTACCCAACGATACACATCATTATAACGGTCATATTGATATTTGTATCCAGTATCCATTACTGCGAATGATGATGAGGTAATAGCATTTCTGTATGTGCTGACAGCAGTAGTAGCAGTAGAACCATTACCAATAATTGGTGTGGTAGCAGCATTATCCTGGGGCGAAACAAACACTAGACAATCTTTACGAACTTCGGCAACATTTTGAATAATATAGTTTGCTGTTACAGAAGTTGCTTTACCAATTGGTAATAATCTAATATCATATTGACTATCATCAAGATATAACAACCAAGCTGATTGAGCATAACCTCCATTAGTGTCTGCAGAATCATCTAAACCACCTGATAAAGGCGTTGACATACCACCAACTAATGATTTAAAAGTTACACCAGCTGCAGCATTACCCCATGCAGTACCAGAAGTTGTAACATTTGCGGTATGTGCCATCCACCAAATATATTTTGATGTATTGTTAATAACATCTTTATAATAGTTATTAGTACCATCATATTTACGAGCGTCAGATGCCTTTGATACAAATGCGAATTTTTCTAATACTGTACCAGCAGTACCAGTAAATACTCCATCTTCATCTATTACAATGATATGCAATTCATCGTTTGTTGCATTAGCAGATAATGCATATGAAGATGTATTAGGAGCAGAATCAAACTGATCATGATATGCCCAATCAATCGCAACAAATCCATTTAAAGCAACTGTCGCTGGGGTAATTGTTGCAACAGTGTCTGATGTAATTCCAGTCACAGTACCAACAACAGTATTTGTTATATTTTTAATGATTGCGCCAATATGTAATTCTGTTAAGAATTTTGTGCTTGTTCCTGTTAATGCCGTAGCACCTAATGCTACGATATATGTACCTTCAGCAGCATTGTTGGTACCAGTAAAGAAAGCTCCATTTAAAGTAACAGCAGCGGCGGTAATTGTTGCAATAGTGTCTGATGTAATTCCAGTCACAGTACCAATAGCAGCAGATCCTGGATTATAAATTATAGACCCAACTTTCAATTCTGTTAAGAATTTTGTGTTTGTTCCTGTCAATGTTGTATTACCTGATGTTACTGCACCAGTACCGCTTGCAAAGGCATTATAATATGTCGCAGAATCAGCACTAGATATTCGTAATGAATTACCATATGTGCCTTTGTATTTTGCTGCCCAACGACTAGTATTTGTACCACCACTATATGTTGTATTATATGCGTCCAGATTATTAATTTTTACTGCAGTACCAGGAGTATTTTGATTTGAATCTAAATTACCAACAGCATTTATAGCATTTAATGAATCTTGTCTACAAACGTATAAACTTTGCGTATATGATAAAAAGTTTGCCGCAGTAAAAAATGATTCGAAGTTACTAGCAGATGGTTTGCCAAACTGCGATACTAAATCATTTTCTGATGATAATAAAACTGGTTGTAGCACAGGTCCCCATGGGAATGTTCCAGCAAATGCTCCAGTTGATGCGTCTACAGAAGGTACAATAGAGGTATAATCTTTCTCTAGTATTGTAACTCCTGGGGATAGTGCATAGGCCATTTTGTATTCTCCTAAATTATTATTTATGTGTTTATATGAATCAATTCTTCAATCCATTATATTATTTATAAAAATTGTTATTTCAGAAATTCAGAAGCATAACTGGACCTTCTGGTTCTGTTTGACCGTCGTCATAAAATCCAAATGGGGTTAATTCTTCTTCTATCATTCTCATTTGGTTTTGATACATTACTTGTCTAAGTTCAACATTATTTAATTCTTTAAAATAAGGTTGAGTAGTTAACCAAGCAAATATAACTAAGCCCATTACCAAATCATCTTTATAACCATCATCAGCTTGATATGAATCTTTTACTTCTATAAAAGTAGACAATTCTGATATAGTATCCATATCATTAATTAGTAGTTTGTTTTCTACCATTAATGATTTTAAATTTGCACAACCAATTCTTTTTGTTTTCTTATCTGTATTTACACCTAAGAAAGGTCTTCCACCAAACCCACCACCAGCAGCTTGACCCTTATCTAATCCCTTTGGTTTTTTATTTATAATAATCATATTCTCATATTCAAGCTCATGATGTAAAATGTGCGCCACTTGTTCTGATATATTTATCTCAATTAATACATGAGCATTATTATAATCTCTTGCTATTTTATATATGACATTTGGAAATATAAGAGGACTTATAGTATTATCTTTATATTTTGCAACTTGTTTATATGGAATCTCTGATATGTCAATCACTTGAATTACAGAATTATCACCACCTACACCTTTTGATGGATCTACAGTAAGTACATAATTTTTTCCCTTTTCAGGCTTTTCATAGATATCCAAACCTTCATTTGAATAGTCTATTGGACTGGGGGTTAATTTTGATAAAGTATCAGGTGGAATTAAAGTTAAACTAGAACCTAAAAAAGAACACAACACTTCCTGGTTGAACTTTAGCTCACCTAACTGTCTACGTTGTTCTGCTGCCCAGGCCTCATCTCTTCCAGGAATATCCGTATATGGAATAAACAGTGGCACAAAATCATTGTGACCTTTTTCAGCATCTGTCCAAAACTTCCAAAAATGATTATAGCCAAGTGGAGTAGAACTTAATAAAATCTTAGTAGTTTTACCAGATGAGATTGTAGGAAATGTAGAAGTAAAGAATGCCTCAGCTACAGTATTGGGAATAAATGCTGTTTCATCAATATACAACATATTTACTGTTTTACCACGAATACCTGATCCTGTAGTGGCGGCAGTAAATACCTTAGACATATTTTCTAGTTCAATATTACCTTTATTCCAAATCTTAACCCCTTGTTGTAACCAAGATGGAAGTAACTCATACATCATTTGGTATCTAGCCATTACCTCTCTAGCCGCAGAGGATTTATTAGCTAATATAGCAACATTCTTTGCATCAAAGAAATTAGTATACCAAAGAATATATGCAGCAGATGTCTGGGTTTTTCCTTGTTGCCGACCTTCCATAAGAATAACTTTTCTATTATTATGGATAATCTTTATCTTATTCTTTTGACACTCATATAGTTTAAATGGTATTATACCAAAGTCAACGTGTATAATATGACAATAGGTATCAATGAAATAAACAGGATCATTTTTACATTTGATATACTCTTGTACCTGTTCTTGGGTGTATTGTACAGGTACATTTGCTGCTTTTAACTGAGGATTACTATTATATGTTAAAGATGCCATTTATTTTCATTATGATGTTTACAATTGTTTACTTATGTGTTATATTGGTTATACCAAGTCTTTCTAGAGTAATACTAGAATTCTTCTAACCAAGTCTCACTAGTAATTGTTCCTGTTGCTACATCACCTATTATAGTAAGATTTGCTACATCATTAGTCATATCGGAGTTTTCGCTGACATTAGTATGAATTGTAGTAATAACCTTTTGAGTAGATTTAGGTCCAAATAAATTCATCTTTAAAGTAAAATTTAAAGTATGGGTTACAAATCTACGAGTGGCAAAATCTCCATCATAATCATCTTGAACCGAGATGCTATTTAATATTACAGGAATATCTTGAACTATATTCATACTAGGAATAGCATTAATAGATAATGTATATTCCGGTGTAAAGAATGGAAGTATTTGTTCTATAATTTGTAAAGCATCTTCTTGAGTCTTTGTTAAGACATATAAAGTAACTTCTATATTATATGGAGTAGGTGTTGACATATAGGTACTAGAAGCAGTACCAGAACCACACTTAATCTGCTGCATACGATTAGTTTTTCTTTGAGAATCATATGAATATCCTGTAATCTCAAAAGATAATCTAGGTAATGTAGTATATGTATTGTTTTCTAAATTAGGATCTTGCTCTAAACGAACGATCCATTTTTCACGAGGTGCATAAGATAATGGTATATTAAGAGTTTGAATCGTGGTGCCATTAACAGTATCAGTTTGTTTACGTTCTATTTTAATATCAGAAAATAGAGCCCCAAATGCTGTAATTACCTGTTTTATAATACCAAAATAGAAAGGTTGATGCCCTAACATATTTTATCCTTAAGTTTACAATTATCAAAATGATGCCTAAACATAACAACTCCTTTACCCTTTTTTAAACAATGTGGACATATATTATATTGTATAAAATTATGTGTACCATTTTCAATTCTTTTTCTATTACCACTTTTAGACACTTCACTTTGATATTTAGAATCACAAAATCTATGTGTACCATTTTTAATCATATCAGATTGGGTCTTTTGCTGTTCCTTACCAGAACTCCATCGATGTGTACCATTTTCAACTCTAGAATTTTGATAATCTCGTTGAATATTTCCATCTAATAAATGATGGGTATTATTATTAACTCGATTTAATTGAATAATTTTAGAATTACTAGATTCAAATCCATCTAATCCATTTTCAGGTTTTAAATTAGCCCATTTATTAGAATTTACAATATCATAATTTTCAGATAATGCAAGTGCTTCTGAAACTAAATGATCGATATCAGTATATAACTCATACCAAATGGTTTTAACATGACATCTACCATATATTTTAATATGTCTAAGCCAATATGCTCCAGATCCTTTATATTTTATAGGATCCTTTTTAATAGTTTTACATAAATATTGTAATCCAGTTATCTCATGTTCTTTAATCATAAGATAAGTTGGTTTAAAATTAATTCGTTGATTTTCTGTTATAAATATATTGCTAGTCATTATAGACTCCTGTTTATTGTAAGAATGATTAGAGTAGTTGGAGACGGCAATCTCGTGAACTACACCTTATTTATAGTATATCTCCAAATGGATTATTTGTGTTAAAGATTAAAGATGTAGCTTTATCTTTAAACTTATTATTGTCGCCATAAGAATCTGGAACATCAATATCAGGATTAACTGATTCATCAAATGATTTTAATGTTTCAAATACATCAATATCTTCTTCACCAGTAACCATTTTTTCAGAAGCGTATTGGAAAAGTTCTATTTGAAGTTTATACACATACAATTTACCTAATTGATAAAACGGGTCTTGATGTTGTACAAATTTAATTTCAAAAAGTCCTTTAGAAAGAGGGAAGTAAATTAAATCACCTTCGGCAGGTCTATTTGGTAATATAGAAGTACCTGTCTTACCTACTAATTCTGTCCATTTCTTTCTCGCTAAAGTAATGGTTGCGCTTTGTTCTACCATTAATCCAAACTTCTGGATCATATATCCACCACCATCAAACGTATCTATATTCTCAAAGTAAGCTGCAATAGGATATGCATTTTCAAATTTAGATAAACGATCTTCACCTAAGATTTCATCTTTTGATACTAATGTACGTGGAATATATTGGACTTCAACAGAGTAAATATCAAGACATTCAATAATTAATTCTTCAATTAAATTCTGTTCTGGTGAAGAACCTTGAGTAACACCACTTGCAAAGTATGGGTTTAAAACTGACATGGTTAGTCCTTTAGTTCTAATGCGTATAATTCTAAATCTAATTGATTATCAACATCTTGTTTAGTTATTTCTTCTTTCAGAGTAAAATGTCTAATTAATTTTAATGGTATATTATTATGTTCACAGTATTGTTGAATATGTTTAACTATATTTGTATCAACGTCAACGTCTTTTACTTGGATTCCTTTAATATAATCTTTTAAAAAATAATTTTTAGATTTTGATATGATAACGGTTTCTGATTCGCGATCCACAGTTTTATTGATACGTTGTTTAGTATTATTAAAAATATCTGGATCATTTTCATCTTTTAGCCCTAAAATAGGTAGGACCTTATAATGATTAGATATTTTATCACCATCTATATCAACCCTCACTTTAGAAAATGCGAATGATGAATCTCTTGGAACTGTTTTTGGTAACTGATAATCTCTAGTAAAGGAAACATAATTATTATTGGCATTGAATTTAAAATTAGTACCAATAAGTTTTAATAAACTATTAATTGATGTAAAATGATATAACGTACCTACTTGTTTTCCTTCAGATAATAGATATTCTTTAAAATTAAACATTAATTTTCAACCCATAAAAAAGTCACAAGGAGCCGCTTTCAACAACAATTCTTCTTCAAGGTCTTTAATTTCGCCAACTGCCTCATCATAGACACCTTGACCATCAAGTGTTACACCACCTGGAAGTTGTAAACCACCAAACTTCTTAAGATTAGTTCCCCACATCTTTTTAAACAATGCAGTAGTATAATGTTTTAACCAGATTTCATTCCACATTCTTGGATAAGTAACTGGATCTAATGCTCCATAACCGTCTACTAATAGATACTGACCTACAAGTCCATCTGATGACCATTTAATATCTAAATGTAATTGATTGGTAAATCTATTGAATCGTATATCAGGTTTTGCATTTAATTCAAAGTCTAACATATCAAGATGTTGCATTACTGTCTTATAATAAATCATTGATGTAGATGTCACATCATATAAGTCGTGTAATCTTAATTGATATTGTAGATCAAACATATTCTTTGAAGAAGATGCTTGAGCCATAGGTATAACTCTAGTAACACCATACATCAAATCTGGTAAAGTAATATACTTATTGTCATATATTCCTTTAGTTACAGAATTGGTTGCAGCTAATGTTGCAGAAACATTAGAGGCATTACCTTTGATTATTTCACCATTTTGAAATGTACCTGAAATAGAAGTAACTAATAATAAATTACCAGTAGATTTCCTAGACCCTACTTGTGCTCCTTCATCAACAACAAGTGCTGTTGCTCCTGAAGTTTGACCAGTTACAATTTCAGATAGTTGAAATGCTGATCCATTATTTGTGGTAAGATTAAGTGCTGTTGCGCTAATTAAATACTTCGCATAAACTTGCTCAATACCTTCTGGATGATATAATCTCCAGTACTCTAATGCTTCATCAATTCTGTCTTCTAATTGTTCATCGTCTACATTTATATTAACGACAGGTGCGCCTAATGATCTTAGACAATATTGTTTTAAATCTTCCCTTGATGCTAGTGCCATTTTAATTCCTATGCAGCTTCATATTCGATATTGTATTTATATTCATCATCAAACTTAGTTTTGTATCCTGTCTCCATATCAAAAGTAATAACTGGTACATTATGAACATCAAACTTAGCATTATATCCAAATTCAATATCAAAAGATGAGTGATATGTAAATTCATTATCCCACTTAACCTTAAAGTTTTTAGGTATATATTGTAACGCTATTAAACTTCCAATTGAAGTTGTAATACGTAAACCACTTATAGATGTAGTTACAGGAGCATCAGAGTAAATACCACCTAATCTTATATTATTAGATATTCCTGTTAATGTAATACTAGATGATGTAAATAATGTACCTTTACTGGTCGATATACTATTACCAGTTAATGAAATCGATTCTTGTTTAGTTGTAGTACCAAAAGCAGAACTTAGTGAAATACCTGTTAATGAAACAGATTCGGTCTGATTAGTACCTATTAAACCACATACAGATAATAAACTATTACCAGTTAATGAAATCGATTCTTGTTTAGTTGTAGTACCAAAAGCAGAACTTAATGAAATACCAACTAGCGATACACTAATTGCTTCTGTCGGTGTGATATTACCGAATAATGTTGTTAATTTGTAACCGGTTAATGTAACAGATTCTGATTGTACAGGTGTTTCTGTACCTAAGGAAGTTGTTAGTAAGATACCATTTAAAGCAACATTCCTGACATCAGCGGTATTAATTGTGACATTGCCAAAGGAAGAACTTAATGAAATACCAGTTAAAGTAATACTAATTGTTTCTGTTGGTACTTCTACACCAAAAGAAGAACTTAGTGATCTACCTGTTAATGATAAACTAATTGTTTCTGTTGG
>CAYRBL010000003.1:0-15782 GCA_964422385.1 uncultured Bacteroides sp. | reverse complement strand
TACCAACTAAGGAAACATTAACAGACTCACTAGGTAATTCAGTACCAAAAGAAGTTGTTAGTGAGATACCAGATAATGTAACAGATTCTGTTGTGCTGGTAGTAATATTACCAACAACAGAAGTTAGTGATATGCCTGTTAAAGTAATACTTTCGGATTGTACAGGTGTTTCTGTACCTAAGGAAGTTATTAAACTAATACCTGTTAATGTAACAGATACAGAAGATACACTTGAAGTAGTTAATGTACCAAAGGTGGAACTTAGGGATATACCCGATAATGATAAACTAATTACTTCTGATGGAGTAATATAGCCGAGCGATGAACTTAGGGATATACCTGTTAATGATACAGATTCTGATGTGCTGGTAGTAATATTACCAAAATCAGTAGATAGACTAATACCAGTTAATGATATTGTTTGTGTCCCACTAGAAGGCGCAGTAAATACCCAGTTATTATTACCGTTATTTGTACTATTATTACCTGCGTACCAAATAGTCATGTTACGTTTAGATCTTGAATAACTAAATAATCACAAGATATGTAACTTCCTGTCCCTATATAATTTAAATTTGCTTGAATACCTGAAACATTACTTCTAACACTTACTAAATTTCCAGAAGTTCCATTGATATTAAAACTTTTAAAGTTATTTGTAGTTGTTGTTTCAAAAGTTAAATATAATAGAGTAACAGAATTAGTTAGATTATCAAATGTATTACTGCCATATATTACCCAAGATGGTGAATCTAAATTAACTGTGCAATTATAAGTCGATCCTCCCCCGTAAAAAACAGCAGAACCCGGACTATTTACATTAATAGTACCAACTCCTGTGCCAGCCGTAGTTGTAAAACCAAGAGGTACAGCATTATTAAAAGCATTTGTTTTTAATGTACCACCATTAAAAGTAATATTTTTTGTTCCTCCTGTGGTAATATAACTATCTAAAGTTATAGTGTTTCCATTTAAGTTTAATGTACCATTAGTATGAGTTAATACATACCCAACTATTGTAGTATCATCCAAAAGTATAAAAGACCCACCAGCTCCTATTAAAGTAACAGGAAAATTTATAAAACATTCATTTGATGTAATATTATGAATAGCACTAACTCCACTAAATATAGTAATATTTGCACCTGAAACAGTACTCATACCAGCAGATAAAGTTAAATCTCCTTTAATAGATCTTCCGCTATTAACAAGAGTTCCAGAAAAACCTGTAAAATTAACACTATTACACATTGTAATAAATGTTAAAGCATAAGTACCACCTGAAAAATTAAAATTTAATTGGTCGCTAATACCAACTGAATTTCCAGCATTTACACTAATTGCTGTAGAGCCAGTAGATGTTATATTAACTGTAGTAATTGCACTTATTGTTAAACCTGTATTAGTTCCTATATTAAATACATTTCCTGTACCTGTAAGATATAATTGTCCAGAGGTAACAGATAAAACTCGTGTATTACTACCAGAAGCACTAAAACTAAGACAAGTTATATTATAGTTTGAGCTTAATGTGCCATAAGCTAACGTAAATACAAGAGGAGTATTATACGCATCAGCTAATACTACTGTCCCACCTATTGCACTAATATTAATTGCAGGGCCTATTGTTATACCAGCTGTCGTAATTGTTTGAGTTTTATTACGACCTTGATACGTCCAAGCGATTGAGCCAGTTACAGTAATAGCGGTACTTAATGTCAAATCACCATAAATTTGTGGGCCACTCGTGCTTGTAGCAAAAGTTAAAGTATTAGATCGAGTAGAAAAATTAATAGTTGGTAAATTGTAAGCACTAGTTATTGAAATTGTAGAACCTGCTACTGGAGCAGTATTTGTAAATATTGCAATATCTTGTGCTAAAGGAAAGTTTGCTAAAGCAGGTGTTCCTGTTTGTGTAGTTGCCCAACCTGTTGCTGACCAATTTTGACTACCTGCTAAATTCCAATAGACGGTTTTAGACGCTGGAAAAGTAATACCTGTGTTACCGCCACAATCACCTAATCTTGTACCCGTCCACGCAGTGCCAGTATTATTAATATCTAAAAAATCTACATCAGTAAAAGATACAGCACTTGCAGTTACTATTATAGAAGTACCTAAAGTACCACTACTAACAAAATATCTTGAAGAACCTATTGTAGTAGGAGCTGATATAGTAAATGTGCCATTAATTGTTTGATTAGCTGTAATATTAAGATATGATATTCCAACTGCCGATTTGCCCGCAAAGGACAAAGTATTAAAAGTGTTTGCACCGGAAATAGTTACTGTAGTTATTGCGGATGATGTAAATGATACATTATAAAAAGTCAGTCCCCCCGCAAACGTAAGATTTGGTGCAGAACAGTTTATTTGTGACGTACCTGCATTTAACGTAAAGTTTGCAACAGCCGCATTATTAAACGTAGTAATGTTTACTGTTGACGCATTTAGAATTAAAGACTTTGTACCTATTGCTGTAGTAATTGTACCTGTTGAAGTTATATTGTAATTAGATGCGCTTGTATTAAGTGTGCCATTTGTTAATGTAATTACACCACAAGATATTGCAGCTCCAAGCGTCCAACCACCACCAACGCCGTTAAATGTTAAGGCATTAGTTATATTAATACCGTTTGTATTAATAGTAAACCCAGTTGTTGTCGCTCTAAAAGTTATTGCACTTGTCGAAGTCCAAGTTATGCCTGTGCTGGGTAATGATAAACCACCGTAAATACTAAATGCAGCAGATCCTGCAATAGTGACATTACCTGCCGCAGGGCCTGCTATTGTGATAGATGCACAAGTAGGCGTAGTTGTTAAAGTACAAGTATATGCTGTTAAGTTAGATAAACTATTAAAAACAACATCATCAGTAGCGGTAGGTACAGACGCGCCACCTGCACCACCAGAAGTAGCTGACCAGTGAGTTGTTGTTGCGTCCCAAGGCCCTGTACCACCTACCCAATAACGAGTTGCCATTATTCTATTGGAGTAGTAATAAGTTCAATAAAATTATCAAAACGATCTTGTTTCATCTGCTCAATCTCATCATCAGTAAACGTATTATCGTCATCTAGCCAAATAGCATCAACTAACGTATGTACACCATCTGTTTTAGTAAAGTCTATTTTGATCATAAAACATATTATTATGAAAATGTAATTTGTGCAGTAATTTGCATAGAGTCACCAATTTGTAAAGTAACTACATCATCGGTTGCGATTAAGTCACCACCTGTGCCAGAATTGAGTGTTGTATTATCTGCCATTTGTATAAGCCTTTAGTATTTCTATAACTAAACTATTTATATAAAAAAAACTCCTACTAGTTTCCCAATAGGAGTTTTAAATTAATTCAAAAAGAATTAAGAAATACGTAACAAAGCAGATGCAGCATTAAAAGCAGGCATTGTTAGTGTAAATGTACCAGAAGTAATTGATTGAGAACTAAAAGTATACACACCAATTGATTTATTATTAGTAACAGTACTATTATAAAACATTACAGTATCAACACTGTTGAATGTAATACCTGACCATACAATAGCAGCACTTGGTTGCCAAATTGCTGTAGTAGTATCAAGTGAAAGTAAATTCGTAGTAATTGATACTCCACCAGCATTATAACCAGTACCTGTAAGTTCACCAGTTGATGTATATGTAGTTGTTGCAGGTCCTATTGTAGCACCAGTTGTAAATAATGCAGCTTTAACAGTATCGGCTGCAGTCGATGATCTTGTTACCTGACTACCAGTTGCGTTCAATACATGAACCCCAGCTAAAAGTTCTACTTTAAAACTATTAGCAATTCCAGATGTATTTGCCATTTTTATATCTCCTTAAATTTGTAAATTAGTGTATTATTTATAAAAACTAGATCCCGCCAATAGTACCAATGGTAAAAGCATTGATAGCATATGCGTGAGCATTTGATTTAACAATTTCCCCGTTTAGTGACCATTGTTCTTTAAAAACAATAGAGGATTCTGAAACATCCCACAATGTTTCATATTGTAAAGCGCCCTCGGGAATATTGCCTAATGCAGTAAAAATTACAGGAGTATCGCTAGGTGAAGCAGCGGCAATTTGTACAGAATAATCAATTGTATCAGTCATGTTTTATCTCGTTATATTAGGAATAATTGTTATCAAACCATCGGCAACTCTAAACTTTTTGCCAAGTGGATCGGTTAAAAATATATCATATTCATATTTCCCATTCAGTGTAGTAGTCGTTGCGTGTGGTAAAAATATTTGAACCTTACCATGGACCGCGTCTGTTACTGTTACTGTGAAGGAAACATAATCTGTTACTGTTGGATTTTTCCTTAGTTGCGAAGCAAAAGAAAATCCACCGGTTAAGTTTATTACATTATTGCTTGTATCAAGGACAGTAAATGTTCTAGTATAATCACTTCCTTGAACTATTTCTAAGTTGTATGACATATTTTTATTCTTAAAATGGTAAGCAACACGGTAGATCAGAATAGATTGGTTCTGGTTTATTTATAATTGGTTTTATATCAGAACCTTCTATTTTTAATGTACCATAAGATAACATCGTAGGGCATTGTATCTGTAAATAACTATCGGCATGCCCAGTTAAATCATAATTACCAAGTATAGATATGCCATACTCGTAGTTAGTACTGCATGACTGTTGATTTGCAATACTATTAATTAAAGGGATACATCCTTGTAGAAGTACAACTCCTAATCCTACTTGCAAGACTCTTTGATAGCAGATACTTGGTGAGAAGTATTTGAATAATTTTTCAATAATAATATACCCCCATCGTCTGCTTTAATTGTCTCATCTATTTGTATATTTATCACTTTAGGAATTTTGGGTAAAGGTTGGAGATTATCAATAGATAATTCACACGCAGTCCTTGCACAACCTGTTAATACTAAACAACACAATATTATATATTTCATTGTAAATCTTTTATATCATTTGCTAATGAAGGATCAACATCTTCAACTGTTTGTATATTTTTTGATTTAATACCAATTTTATCAGTTGTAACAATAGTAGAACCTGCATTGAATATACCAAACATAGTCATGACAAATGCTGCGATGTTCATTTGTTGTTCTGGTGTTAAATCAAAATGACAAAAAGAACAATCAAAATAATGTAATATAGCAAGAGAACCCGATATAAGAACTAATAATGTATTTACCGTTACTGTATGTTTTTTCCATGCCTCAGGATTAGCAACAGACTTACCTGCTTGGAATACTTCTAGCATTTGGTTAATATTCATATAAATCCTTATTTATTACCTTTAAAATCAACAACAGCAATTTCAATTGCCAAGTTAATTACTCTAGGTACAAATTGTAATTCTTTCGCAGACAATTCAGCAAGTACTAAAGCAAATGCTGTTGCCTGTTTACCAGAATCAACAATGATAGTTGGATCTGATTCAATCTTAGTAACAACACCTTGAGCAATAGGAACTAAAATTGCTAATTGTGCTTGAAGTGATTGTTTGAATAAGTCTTTAAAGAACTTACCGATATTTTGTAATAATTTCATTTTTTTTTCCTGGTTATTTTGAGTTTAATAAAGTTGTAATTTGGTCTTGTATTACTTTTAGTTGATCCATTAATTCTTCTGCTGATGGAGGATTGGGTTTTGGTAAATTTGCAAGTCTTTCTGCTTCTTGTTTACCTCGAATTTCAATAACCTCTTCGTCTGAAATTAATGTACAATCTTCAGGAAGTAAATGTTCAAATTCAGCAGAATCAAGAAAGTAAAGAGTATCATTTGTGGTTTTATAGTGTGGCATTATTTTTCCTTATTAATATAGTTCTGACCATACTGTAAAAGTTCCTGATAAACTTATAACAGCATAAGATGACAATGAGGGTACAATAAAAGATACCTGAGTCACAGAAGAAGCAGATCCTGCAACTCCATTATACCCAACTGGTACTGAATTTACATATCCCGCTGTGTTGGACTGTATATTATTACTTGCGTACACTACGGAACCACTCGCGGCCACTACCACAATAGGTTTTCCAGTTGTATTATAATAAGTTGTTCCAGAAACTCTATCAGGAAGTGTTCCAGTAGTAGTAAGTTGGTGCCAAGTCTGATTATATCCAATAGTTTTACTTTCCAGTGCAATAGCGCCTTCATTGATGTTATCAACTGAAAGCAATAAAGATGCATTGTCCCAGCCAATATTAATTTTATTGGCATTTTGACCAACTCCACCACCTTGCTGAACAGGTGTCCAACCAATATTATTAATAGCTGCATTAGTACCTGTTAAAGTACCAGCACTACCAGCACTAGTGGCAGTAGCCGCATTTCCTGTAAACCCAGCAGCAGTGAATGTACCCACACTAGTGCCATTAATTTTTACACTCATTATATTAGCAGATTGACTAATACCTGTAGTAGGACTATTAGCAAATATAAAACCAGTATCTGGCAACTGAATATTAGAAGAGAAGGTTTTTACACCAGCAATTGTTTGGTTACCAATAGTATATACACCATTAGTTACTGTAGCTGCAGTTCCGTCAATACTGGTTATACCTGTGAGTGCTATAGCAGTTGAGGCTCTATTAACAGGAATGCTGGTAGTACCTAAATTGAATGAACTAGTAGTGTAAAATCCATTAGTTACTGTAGCTGCATTTCCAGTAGTACTTTGATTGAATGTAGGCCACGTAAAGGATCCAGTTGAGAAGTTACCACTAGCAGGTGTACCTAAAACCGGGGTAACCAATGTAGGTGTAGTCAGTGTAGGGCTAGTTGAAAATACTAAATTACCTGTTCCTGTATTATCTGTTATTAATGTGTTTAAATTTGCGCTAGTAGGTGCTAGTAAAAATCCCAATGCTCCTGTACCCATACCAGAAACACCAGCAATAGGTAACCCAGTACAATTTGTTAACGTACCTGAAGTTGGTGTGCCTAAAATAGGAGTTGTTAAACTAGGGCTTATAGACAATACAGGAGAACCAGTACCTGTTGGATTAGTTTGGGTCGATCCAGAGCCCGCCCCCAAGGCAGTTAAAAAATACTGAAAATTAGCATCTAATTCTGTATTTGTTAATGCCGATCCTTTTGTAGTTCTCAGAGTAATTACTGACATTATTAGTTTCCTTTATTTACAATGGACATTAATAGATTCTTAATATCCATTAAGTCTTGTTTTATATTACTTATTTCAATAGAATGTTGCTCTATTTTATTAGTCTGGTTATTAACCATATCTCTCTTTTTAAGATAATTATTATACTCAGTATTATTTGTATTTATAATAGCATTAGTACAAGTATCCCTAACGAGACTATCATTACCAGCAACTTTTAGGTATTGGTTATGCACAAGCAATAATCCTCAAATCTTTAATTCTAGGAACAGCGGCAGTATTAGTTGATTTCATTACAATCTTAATTGATACCTTTGTAAATAGAGGCAAATTACTAGCGGTAAAATCAATATCAGTAAATGTCTCTGACCCAATTGCTGCCTTAGGAATAGCATTATCAGAAGCTAAATAAGTCCAATTAGTAGTTTTAAATACTGTTGCTCCTGTACCTATTTTATAATATACATCTACTTCTGCTTCAGTAGGTATCCTAGCAGCTAATTTAATTCTTAATGTAGTAGATTGAATTGCTAAATTAACTTCTTTAGATACATATTTACTTTGTGTAGAACTACCTACTGGAGTAATCTCGTCAACAAAATTATTCGAATAATACAAACTCAAAGAAGCAGGTGTTTCGCTAGTAAAAGTAGCACCCGAAACAGTTAATGTCCCATTACTAGAATTAACTGCAGTTACTAATAAAGAAACATTATTATAACCACTATTGGTTAAAGAACCTGTAAATCTAATGTAAGTTCCTGGAATAATTTGTGTTAATACTTTTTGAGTTGTAGAGTTATTAGAACTAATTGTATTAGCATTTAATATAAGTGTGGTAGTTCCAGTAAATAATGTTAGTTCGTCAATTGTAGCAAAATTATAAGTGGTTGCATCTGGCCAATCTATTTTATTTGTTACTGCTATAGCACTTAATCTATGTGTATCAATAACTGGAGATATTGATGGATTGGTTGATTTTAATGTACTATTTATTCTTAACGAATTAGCTGTATTACCAACAACTTGAGGAGCATTAAAATAATTATTATCATTAATAGTACAAGAATTAGTAGTAGAAATTCCCGATAGCCAATCTGTAGTTAGCATAGAATAGGTTGTCGTTGTATCAGGAAATGATAATGCATTAATATTAGGATATAATGTTTCATATTTAATATTAGTTGTAGCATAACAATTAGATCCTCCACTATATCCACTACCAGTTGCATTGGTACTTGTTAATACCAAATAACTATCTATTTGAGGATTTGCTTGTACACTAAATGTACCATTCATAGATATACCTTTTACTGCCCCAGCACCATCAAATGTTACTGTTGTTCCAGCAGAGAATCCATGATTATTATGATACACACGTACATATGCAGTTCCTGAATCAGTTTGGAATGGATTATTTTGTAAAGGATATCTTTGTGGTTTGTCATTTGTAAATACTACATTACCAATTACAGAAGCATTAAAGTTAGCTCTCCAAATAGTAAACTTCATGTCTTGGTCTTGATTAGCAGACCAAGTAGAGGCATTTTGAGATTTAAACAATACCCCAGCATAAGGTTGTTCTGTTATAGTATTTGTCGTTCCGGGAATTGTGTCTCCCATTTGAGAAATCCAAATTTTATATTTGTTTGAATCGCTCATAACAACTAATGCATATTCAGTTTGATCTTGTACATACACTGGGCTAGGGAATGTGAACGTAGTTGGTGTGTCATAAGTAGGCCATGATACGCCATCACCATCAATAACACTAGTAGATGATAGTGTTATTTGAGATGGTTGTATTGTAACTCTACTAAATGGTAAAACAGTTTTTCCTGGATAACCATTTACAACTTCACGAATTTCGATAGTAACTGGAATATTAGTATCAACTTGAGCAAAAAACAAATCTACTTTCGATAAGAAAGCTCCACCAGGATTATCAATTAAGAATGTTTCTGCAAGAGGGTCCCACCAACCGGTATCAGATACTTTACGAGTAGAAGATTGGATAATAACTTGATTATCAATAACTGCTTCTTCAACTAATTCAGCATTTCTAGTTGCAACAACCGATGATTGCTTAGTTTCAAGAATACCAGCTGCATGATAATTAACACGACCTCTTGAAGTAAATGGTCCAGTAGCAGAGGTGTTATCAATAAGTTTAAACTCCCTTGAACCCGTTCTAAATCTTAGAGAATCTGTATTAGGAATATTAAACAATAAACTTAATGATCCAGATTCACTTGAGATAAGTAATGTTGCTTGCAAGGTCGATGTGACTGTACCAGTAGCACCTGAAACAGAACCTACAATAGTATCACTAGTCGAAAATGTTCCAATTGTATTTAAGACGTATAACTTATATGTTTTTGCAGATGTAGTTGGATTAGTATAAATGGTACTACCAACAACAATAGCAGTAGCACCTGAAGCAGAACCTGTAATTTTATCACCAATGTTCAAACAAACTTGCGTGTCGCCAGAAATTCTTCTTGATAAATCTGTTGCCGAAATATCGGCTACATTTGATGTCGAATCAAATGTACCAGACAAAGGAGTATATGTAATTGTTTGTGTAGGTTTACAGTATGCACTAACCTCAATATTATCAAAGAATGGATAAAAAATGGTAGAAGGTTTTAAACCTTTAACTTGTACTACCACATTTCTCGAACGAATGTATGGAATAACTGCAGTAGATAATATATTATCTCCGACAATTTGTGTATCAATTTTAGATACTAACTTTGTATTGATACCAGTTCGTGATTGTCCTATTTGTGTAGCCTGAATCTGTACAGATTCGGTTCTAGCCATTCCTCTACCATCAAGAGTAGCCGTTTCTTCACCATTAATATACTGATGCCCTATAGACGAATGTATTCCCCAATTGTTAACTACATTTGTTATAATTGGAGTACCAGTCCATTGTGTTTGCCAAGCATTCCAAATTGTGCCTAATACACCTGACTTTTCAGCAATAGATGTTATGCTATTAAAATTACCATCAACATTTTGAATTAAATCTGGTCTACGATCTACTTCAAACCAATCATCTGATGATGGATTAATTTTAGTATCACCTATAAAAGCAAAAACAGCAAATGGATTAACAAATTCGGTCCTTGAAGCAAATGAATTTTGTGCTAATGATACGTGCGGAGTAGTGGTATCTAATGGTAAAGTAATCACGTCACCATATAATTTATAATTTGACGAGAACGCAGTATTAGGAATCAAATTAACATTTGACATTCCAACAAAAGGTCTCAATTCGTTGTTATTAGGATCAATCGCACATAAGTAGTCAGGAGAAGTAGTATCTCCGATACCATGACCACTAAAGTTATCAACAATAAACCCATTTTTAAATCTATCTAATCCACTAGAATCTGTAATTGATAAAGATGCGGTTTCTTGTTCTAGTAAAGATAAAGATGTGTAATATTCAATATTATCAATGCGTTTTTCTAATGACCCAATATCTCTCATTGTATAGCGTTTGTTATCTACTTTATTAAGGATAACATCACCAGTAGAAAATGTGTATGGTGCCATCTCAAGAGAACATAACGTCATGCCATCAGATGGATCATCAGGTAGTTTTGGTGTTACTGAAGGAGATCCAGGAATATCAAATAAAGAACCTGTAGAACTCAAGGCAATTTTATCAACTCTCGGTAAATAATATGATATATCTGCGCTCATATTATACCCGCGTTTTGGAACACTCATTCCCACCAAAACAGAGGATGAAGTTATTGATGATCTAAAATCAATACAATCTCTTAAATTAGTTCCATTAAAATAGGATATTTGGTCATATGATATATTGTTCGGTGTATATGACTTGACATCAAAGAAATCTCCAGAGCCGTGAGCATAATACATGAATGTTATAGTAACTGCCGATGTAGGGGCTGGATATGAAGGTTTTAAAGTTACAGACCCAAAATCATAGTATGAATCTCTTTGACCATCATCAAAAGTGTACCAACTAGTAATATCAACACCATTAGAAACTACACTGATGAGTTTATAACAATCTGTTTGACCCAAACTCAGCGTTGAATTTGAAGATGGTCCACCAGCAGTAAATGTAATAGTTCCGGCAGTAGAAGTTTTAGTTTTCCTAGAAGTAATACCAGTTTTTCTTACCGTAGCATAAACAGTCCAAGAACTAGTTGGCGCTGTTGGAAATGTTAATATTGCTGTACTTCCCGATGCAACTACCGATGCTACATTAACAGGGAGAAAAGAACTAGCATCCTGTACGAAATAATTAGATACATCAGATTCGAGTGTACCAGATGATGTTGATATTGTTAATGTATTACCTGATTGAGTTCCGGTATTAACTTTTTGTATTATCCAATATGTGTGATCTGCAACATCACTAACAGCAGTATGAGGTATTGGAAATACTAATGATTTATTATTAGGTTCAACGATCTGAGTTTTTACTAAATATGCCGTAGCATTCGTCACTGCGCCAGCGGTCGCAGTGACGGTTATTGATTGATTTGAAGCAATGCCTTGAACTTTTACATAGCATCTAGTACTAGTACTATCTAAATAAGTTATATAATCACCTACCATCAATTCGGAGGCAAATAATGATCCACCAGTACCAGTTATTATAGTTATTGTAGTACCACCTGCTGTTGTTATAGCACCTGTAAGCGGTGTGGCATATAATAATGATACGTTAGCAGTAAATCCTGTAGAACCTGTAGAATTATAAAATGATTTCACATCTCTAGCAAAATCATAAATTCCAATCATTTTAATATCAAATAAATATAATCTTGCTGGGATATCGCCTGGAGCACTTGCTGTTCCATCATACTGAATACCGCGAATCCTGCAAGTACCGACCGGTGTTCCACTTGATGTACCGTTAATAGTAACAATACCATCATATAATCCAACTATTGGACAGGTTGTAATATCTGTCATGTTATAAACATTAGTTACTTGTACATATTGACCAATAGAGGTTGGTATAGATACATTATTATCAAATGCAGTAGTTCTGGGCTTATCTATATTTACATAATTAGTAGAGATTTTTTCTATTTCATACCCATGTACGTATGCCTTTCCAGGAGAAAATCCTACCGCTAATTTATTAGCATCACCCTTAGAAGCATCTACTGGATTTGTGAAAGCAGTAGTATCAGCAGTATAAATACCACGATTGTAATTTGGTGTTGTAGTGTATTGCCACCCATTAACATCAATGCCTGTAGTGATTGTTGGCGCGCTAAAACCTGCTCCTATATCTAGTGTAGCAACATAAGATTTTCCTGCATTTGTAATGATATCACCAGCAAAATACTGATTACTAGCATTATACACACCTCTATCATTATTTCTGTGTTCTCTTATATCAATATCAAAACCTTTAACTGTATAGTTTCCAGCTTGATCATAAGTTCTTCTCGCAAGAGTTTTATCTAATTCATTATAATCAGTTACGTCTTTTAAATACACAACTGAATTATTAATAATTCTACCTAACTCTACAAAGTTGGAAGTATTGCTACCAATATCAACATTACCCAATACTAAATCAATATAATAACGATGAGCTCCAGGAGCACCATAGTTATATGTGCCTTGAGCATTATCTGATAAAGATTCATATCCAATATCATCTTGGGTATAATTAATTTCTGATACACTAAATCCAATTATAGTTGATAATGATGATGTTGCATTATATTTGTCAATTACAATAGTTTGTTTATCACATAAAACAAAGAATCCATTTACATAATAAACACCTTTTTGAACTATTGCTAAAGTAGCCTTTCCTGTAGCAGTGCTGCTAGCAGTAGTCAAAGAATAAGACGCACCAATTACAGATAAAGTAGAAGAAACATTAAAAACTTTATTTGTACTTGCTGTACTTGAGTTTTGGTAACTTAAATATAATGTTATAGGATCTATTCCAGTCGCGGGAATTGCATGAGTTACTAATGCTTGTAATCCTGTAGCATCTTGTATTGTAGTACCAATAAGAACAGTGATGTCAGTAATATTAACACTTGCCAAAGTAGCACTTGATAATTTGACATAATCAACTGTTTGGTTTATTGAAAACTCACCTGGAATAACCACAGAACCATTTTTGAAAACATGATCACCGTGTCTTTTAATTTGATTTTGTAAAATAGATTGAAGTTGATTTAGTTCTCTTGCTTGTACTGCAACAGATGGTCTAAATAATATTCTATAGAATTTATTTTCTTCTGAAAAGTCATCAAAATACGGTTCTACATTAAACTCTGCCATTGCGCCTTACCTTAAAAATTATTATTATAATTCTATTTATTAAAAATTTATAACTGATCTCACGACTACAGATGAACCTGTAAATGTAGATTCGTTATCTACTAACATCAAATCTCCTGAATATTTATCTGCACTGGGTGGTATAGGTGGAGTTGTAGATGATACAATAAATGTATTACCAGTACTACTACTTGTAAATTGCATACCTGAAACAGGTATACCATTATCAATGGGTATCAATAAGATATTAGTACCGCTTACATAAGCAATCCTAAACGTATATGTCGTTGAATTTGCATAAACAGTAGCAATAGTATCTGTAGTAAACCCAGTAATATTAGCAGTGGCTGTTACTCTCCAGCAAGTAGAAGCAAAATTAGCCTTTAAATAATTTCCATCTCTATATCTTACAGGATCTTTAATTATGCCTATTTGTCTATAGTCGACGCTAGACAAAATCATTCCTTGATTATTATCATTATCAATCTTCGAATAGAACATCAATGATCTTGCGCACAATTGATTAACTGGATCTTTTCCTAACCCACCATTTGGTGATATAACGGCTCTTGCAACTGCTCCATAACCAACGCCAGTAATTACAATAGTTGCCCAATTATAATTTTGTCCTTGGTTTATTATATTAATTTTAGTAACTCGACCGTTTGCTATAGTAGCAGTAGCAGTGGCGCCTGTGCCATCTCCTGTAATTGATACTGTAGGTGAAGTAGTATACCCGTATCCATTAGAAACTATAGAGATATTAACAAGACTTCCAACAATAACAGAAGTTTCTTTTTGGGCTTGAGCGGTACTATTAGGTGTACCTAAAAATATTGATGGTGATGCGTGAGCACCTTTCCCTGTAGTATCACTAAATGTTAGATTTGCATATGTATAACCACTACCACCGTTTGTAATTACAATTCCTGTAATTGCACCATTTGTTATAGTGGGGGTTAAAATTGCGCCGTACCCATCACCACTTACATTTATTGTCGTGCCACTAGTATACCCAGAACCTATACTGTCTATACTTACAGATACAATACCACCTGTTGCTGTATATTGATTTACAGAAGCAGTGATAATTGGCATATGTGTATCTGTCAAAAATTTATTATTGACAGAAGTCGATGCCATATATTTCCATTTATATAAATCAGCAGTAGAAAAAATAGTACTACTAACAGTCGATGGGATTACTGTGGATGCAGAATTGTTATTATTATCTACACAAACAAAAATATCACCTGTTATAGAATTTAATACATAATAATTCGAATCTTCTAATGTATATATTCCGTTAGATGCAACTGCCATTACAGCAGTAGCAGATACACCAGTGCCACCGCCAGTAAAGGCTAAGGCAGGAATAGAGTTGTAACCATATCCGCCATATGTCATGGTTACGCCTACTATCTTAGTAGCGTCAGAACCTGTACCCAATGTTACAGAAGCAGTCGCTTTAAATCCTACACAAGTCAATACAGCAGTACCATGTTGGTAGGCAGTTCCTATTGTGGGCGTTGCTGCTCCTAAAGCAGTCACATTACTTGAACCAGTTGTACCGGCAGTAGTTACTGTATATAGATAACCTATACTGCCAGATATATAATAATATTGGCGGTTCAATACTACTGCGGTATTAATAGGACATACTGTACCTATAGTAACTGTAGGAGCGGTATAATTACTACCTCCTGCTACTAAATTTATACCTATTATTTCAGTAGAATAAGCATCATCAAACTCATCATAAACATTTCCACTTGTCCAGTCTACTCTTGGTATAACATAAGAGATATCTGATGGGGATATCTCCTTCATTGAGATTATTTCATTTCTTACTGCTCTTTCATATTTTTTAGAATCTATAACTTGCATTGGAGTAGGATCTGTTCCTATCCAAGAAGAAGTTTTACCAAAAGTATGATATAATCTACTACTACGAGATGTGATCTCTTTATACAGACCATCGGCAATTGAGTTATGCCCTATATTTTTTAATAATGAATTAGCCATTTAATGATCCGTTAAAGAATTGAAAGATTCCAAGTAATAGCAACTGTATCAGTTGATGCTATAGTAAATGACCCAAAAGTGGTTCTACATACCATAGTTCCACCAGTTGATGCAGTAAATATTCCCGCTTCTGAAATTGCTGGATTTGCATATGTGGACCCTGGAAATGTGGATGTCATAATAACAGTATTAGAACTTACACTATACGATAAAGCAGTTGCAATTCTTGCCCCTACAGGAGTTAGCAATGCAGTATCTGAGGAAACAGGAGTTATTGCGCCAGAACCTATACCCATATGAGAAATTGCTACACCACCAAATGTCA
>CAYRBL010000002.1:0-31161 GCA_964422385.1 uncultured Bacteroides sp. | reverse complement strand
TACATATTGATTTTAATGTTTTTTCAATGTTCATCAGAAAATCTTAAGTGTAATTATAAGGCACAAAACGAAGTGTCCATAAAGTTATAATATATTTTAGCCTGTTTTTTATTAATAAATAAAGAGTTATAATATATTTTTGCCTATTTTATTTTAAAACGAAACGACCCAATAATTGAATAAGCATGAATTTGAGTTTAATTAACACACCTTATAAATTACATTAGACACAATATAGTTTAATACTATTGTAATATTGCCACAAATAGCATAAAAACAAGCTATATAAGCAATAAAATACACTATAAATAATACCCTTTTTTATATGATTTTGGCTGCCAGTTATGGCTGCCTTTTTTTATGTGTAAATATACGAATTGTCTTAGATGGGCATACTGTTGGGCATACCAATGGGCATACTTTTAAAGCATTTAAAAGGGTAGATAATACCATTAAAATGTTAAATTTTCCTTAAATATAGCAGATACACCCCCCACTATTACCCCAATTTAATGAGTAAAAAACATAATAAAAAACAATATAATAGCCAATTAGCTATAAAAACGAGTAAAAAATAAAAAATGAGGGTATATATGACTATTCTAAACGTATAATTCCGATTACTTCTGCAATGGCATAGATTTTATCACGGGTAAGCTCGAAGGGCTCGTATTCTTTATTTTCAGAGACTATTTTTACGGTGTCGGGGGTTGATCCTTTTTTTACTCTTTTGATCAGGGCACCCTGTTCGGTATCTAATACGTATACTTTGTTCCATTGGAAGAAAGTATCTATTGAAAGCTTCCTACAGGCAACAATATCTCCGGGGTTATATTTTGGAAACATTGATCCTCCTTTTACAGGGATTAAAAAATCAGCATCCTTGAATGTAGGTATTACAAACTTCTCACATTCGTATTCTAATATTTGTATTTCTCCTTTTAAATATCCAGCCATAGCTTCTGTAGGTATTAATGGTATCTCTTTAGGTAATTTAACTTCTTGTTCTTTTAAAATGATCTTATCTATATTATGTATAGGTAATCTATACTTATTATTCATTTCTATATTAACAAGATCGTGTACTGAGACTTTGAAATAATCAGCTATTTTAATAATATTTTCTGTGCTTGGTTTGTACTCTTCATTTTCCCAGTTACTTACTACAGTATTTGGCACGCCCAGGTGTTCAGCCAAAGTTTTTTGACTTATTTTAGTTAAATGCCTTAAATACTTAATGTTATTAGCTATCATTATATTATTAACAAAAAATTAACAAAATACCTAAAGAAAATCTATACATATATAGAATTTCTATACTATATTTGCACCGTCAAATAAGTTGACAAAGGTACAACAAAAAATAAGAAATTGTATATGGAAAATAAAGATTTTACATTTCAGGAAAAATTAAAATACGTGCAAACATTTAAAAACATAATAGTTTTAAAAGATGTTGCTGATGATTTGACTGTAGATAAATCTCTAATAACCCATGTAATTAATGGTGATAAAACAGATCATCATAAAATTATAGATACCTGCTATAATAGAATTCAGGAAACTTTAAAGAAGGCAATGCCAATTGGCTAAATAATATAATTATGGAATACTTTAATAATACATTATGCATAAGTGGTTCTGAGCTGATCAAAACCTCAATAAATCCTAACGGAATTATTCCTAAAACAACTTATGATAAAATTAAGAGTAGTGGTAAGGCTACAGTTGTACGTAGGAGTTGTTATGGTAATTCTGCATTGATTGATTTTGAAAGTTTACCTACCAGATATAAAAATTTAGTGATTGAAAAGTATGGTGATCCTAAAAAGGCTGCTGAACGGAAACCTTTTGCTGATTCGATACAGCCGGATGCTGAAGCAGTACGATTTTTTACAGATCATGAGTATAATAATAATAAAAGGTATTGCGATAAGATTAAAGAGTACTGCAACGATGCTGCTATACTTAATACATTGAAGATATTTGTTGAGGATAAGACTAAACGTAAAATGGCTCTTGGTGATGACAAGAAGTTTTGGGTTAAAGCTATTGCAGCTATTAAAAAACTTAGTTCTACCTATCCAAATGACCTTCCATTGAGTGAAAAACGTCTTAAATTAACGTACCTATCTTACATAAAACATGGCTATAGCAGTCTTATTTCAGCTAAATTCAACAATGATAATGCCCGTAAGGTTTCGGTTAAGTTAGAGCGATTGATACTTAGTTTGTATAGTCAGCCTAATAAGCCTTATACAACTACGGTACATGAGCAATTTGAGGCTTATATGAGTGGTAAAATTGAGGTGGTAGACTGCGAAACAGGCGAAATGTTCAATAGAATGGACTTTATGAAAATGGGTGCTCCTATTACAATAAGTGAATCTACCGTTTGGAGCTATTTAAACAATCCTTTGAATAGAGCAATAGTTGATAAGGTAAGAATGGGAGGTTTTGAGTATAATAATACTCACCGACCATTTAATCACAGACACTCTCCGAATTACAGCTTCAGTAAAATATCAATGGACGACAGGGACCTTCCACGTAAGGAACTTTGCGGTAAAAGAGTAAAGGCTTACTATGCTTTTGATGTTGCCAGTGAGTGTTGCATAGGTGCTGCACATAGTATGCATAAGGATGACGAACTGTTGATAGATTGTTTGAGGGATATGTTCAGACTGATTGACAGGAATGGTTTCGGAATGCCGTTGCAGGTTGAAGTTGAAAATCACCTGGTGAATAAATACTTTGAAGTGCTTAGCGAGATGTTCCCTTTTATGAGGATATGTAATCCGGGTAATAGTCGTGAGAAGCGTGCCGAACATGAGATAAAGCAAAAGAAATATGGCACAGAAAAGAAATCGCAGACAGGAATAGGAAGGTTTTATCTGAAACTGGAAGCTAACCGTGTTACTGCTGATAAGATAAATAATGAGTTTAAAGAAAAGATGCTTCCTTATGATACTTTAGTGGCTGATGATCTTAAGAGTATATTTGAACATAACAATAAGCTCCATAGTAAGCAAAAGAAGTATCCGGGAATGACCCGTTGGCAGGTATTGCTTTATAATATCAATCCTGAACTGCCACAGATAAACAAAGGACTTGTATATAAATGTATCGGCAACAAAACAGAGACCAGTATCAGGAACTCTCAGTACTGCTCAGTACAGAATAACAAATATCGTCTTTCAAATCCTGAAGTGGTTAAAAAACTACAGACTAATAATTATAGTGTGGATGCTTACTGGCTGCCAGCTACCAATGGAAGTATACCTGAAGTATATTTGTATCAGAATGGCAATTATATATGTAAATGTGATATGATAGAGACTTATCAGGAAGCTATGAGCGAACGTACGCAGCATGATGAGGACTTAAGGGTTGACCAGAGTAAATATACTGCCAGATTTGACAAGCTTATAAAAGATAATAAGGTAGATCAGATCACTATAACTAAGAATGAGGATATAATTGCTGCTACAATAGCTGCTGAGTCTGCTGAAGTGGTTAATCATATTGCTGAAGTCAGAAATATGATAGATATTAATGAAATGGAGGCTTATGCTGATAGTTATGGGGGTGAATATGCAATAAATTCAATTTAATATGGCAACTATAGTAATTAAAAATATAACCGGAAGCTCATATAATACTTGGTGTTTATGGGAACTTAATAGGGCTGGTTATCCTGAAGGATCAATAATAGAAAGTGCAAGTTTAGATGAGGGGCAGAGGATTGCAAAATGGGGTAATTGCGTGGCTTATGTCGGGGATACTTGCGAGTTGGTAACAGTTGAGAATTTTAATAAATTTAATAAATAACAATTATGTCATATAAAGCAGGTAAAACAATTAGATGTTACAAAAGTGAAATAAGGACATACGAAAAAATTGCAAGAAACGAACCATGCCCTTGTAAAAGTGGAAAAAAATATAAGCATTGCTGCTTAAAGAATAATATAGTTTTTAGAAAAGTAAATAAATAGTATTTAAACAACATTAAAACACCAATTAAAATGATTACAAAAGAAATTAAAAAACAGATCGTAGGAGTTCTTGCTGAAAGACGTGATAACTTTGCTGGAAGTGATGCTAAGTTTGCAGTGAGCTTAGGTATTAACAATGCTCAGTATAGCAGAATTAAAAACGGCGAAACCGAAAGGGTGCTTTCGGATCAGAACTGGATAAGCCTGGCTCGACAGCTAGATATTCAACTTGGTAGTTCTATAGAATGGAAGACAGCCAATACACCTGCTTTTCAATTTATAAGCGGTCAGCTTAAATTATGTCAGGATAATAGCATGAGTAGTTTGCTATGTGATATTGCCGACATAGGTAAGACTTATACTGCTACTCAGTACGTGAAGAGTAATAAGAATGCAATCTATGTGGATTGCTCACAGGTGAAAACTAAGCAGAAGCTTGTTAGATTTATAAGTAAAGAATTTGGGGTTGGTCATACTGGGAAGTATCATGATGTGTACGCGGATTTGGTGTTTTATCTCCGGGGCATACCCAACCCCTTAATTATTCTTGACGAAGCAGGTGACTTGGATTACTCAGCTTTTTTAGAATTAAAAGCTCTCTGGAATGCTACCGAACGTACCTGCGGTTGGTATATGATGGGTGCTGATGGTTTGAAACAAAAAATACAGAGGTCTATTGACCTTAAAAAGGTTGGTTATACTGAATTATTTAGTCGATACGGTAGCAGGTATCAAAAGGTTTCTCCTGCCGGAACTGACGAAATGAAAACTTTTATGATGGTTCAGGCTAGTATGGTTGCTAAGGTGAATAGTACTCCTGATATGGATGTGAATGTGATTATAAAAGGTAGTGAATTGAGTTTACGTAGGATTTATAATGAATTAAGGAAGAATTAGTGATTTGGCGATTTGGCGATTTGGTGATTTAAAAATATTTAAGATATGGAAAGAGTTTATTCAAATCAAGTTAAAGGAGACTACGTATTAAAGTTTGATTCGATTGAAAAGGAAATAATAAGAAATGCTTTTCAAAACGAGATTAAAAATCTTGATTTGAAAATTAATAAAATAATTAATAATCCTAAAAACGAAGGACAGGCAACTTTTGCTTGTGAAATTGACAGATTAAGAATGTATCAAGAAGACTTTAAAATAATTATAAGTGAATTAAGCAAATAAATAAATCACTAAATCACCAAATCGTAAAATAACTTAAAATTTATGGCTCATGCATACAGCACTAATGCTTTACTTACAAAGAATTTCGAACTATACGACTTTAAAGATGAATGGGAAGAGAGTTTTGGTAAACCAGCTAAAGGTGGAGTCTGGATCATTTATGGTGATTCAGGGAGTGGTAAAACCACATTTGCCTTACAACTATGCAAGTATATGACAAACTTCGGTAGAGTGGCTTATAACAGCTTAGAGCAGGGTTTCAGCCAAAGTATGAAGCACGCATATAAGTTGGTTGGAATGGATGAAGTTAGTAAGAAGATATTGCTTTTAGACAAAGAGCCTATTGACGTTTTACATAACCGACTTAAAAAGAAAAAGAGTCCTGAGATCATTGTAATAGATTCATTGCAATATAGTCTTATGAAATATAAAGACTACATTAACCTAAAGGACTCTTTTAGAAGAAAGACTTTTATATTCATATCACACTTTGAAGGAAATCAGATAGTAGGTGCTACAGCTCGCAGGGTGAAGTTTGATAGTGATGTAAAGGTGCATGTGGATAGATATAGGGCTTTCATTACTACTTCAAGATTCGGAGGTGAACAAAAGCCTTTTGATGTTTGGAAAGAGAAAGCTGATGAGTACTGGAATAATGAATTATAAATTATGAATAAAAACAAAATATTAATAAAATGAATAGAAAAACTTACATAAAACCTAATAGTTATACTCAGCAAAAGAAGATTGGGTTAATGGATGCTGTTGGAAGTGTTATAGGATTAGCAGGTATCAATATTGATGAACACAATGAGCTTATATTTGAGACTGGTTGCTTATTTGTAGAACAAAATGCACCAAGAGACTTAGTGATTTTAACTGAGGAAGAATATAAATTTTGGGATTGGTGGTTTTATATATTTGTCCGTGATGATCAGAATATAGTTAATACTCCTATTCTTGATATTTATTTTAACTATTATGAGGCTAAACAAGCCTTAATAACTGATGAATTAACAATTATTCAATTTGATGAATACTACTATGGGAAATAATATTTATTCACCATTTTATGCTGCGTTCACCAGAGCGACTACTATGGGGTGTAATCTCACAAAGAAGGAGCTTGTTGAGGAGTTTACTGAGGGGAGGACAACCTCCCTGAAGGAACTTAGTCATGGAGAACTAATAGAATTAATAAAGATGGTTAATAGACTTTGTGGAAATGGAGAAATTAAGAAAAGAACGCATGATGAGATTAAAAAGAACAATATGCGAAGGGCTATTATTTCGCAATTTAAGTTTATTGGCAAAACAACCAGGGATGCTATTGTATGGGCTGAAAAGTATGGTTGTAAAGGGGTGAAGCGTAAGTTTAATGAGTATACTGAGCAGGAGCTTTATGTGCTTATAAGGAATGCTGAGCAAATGAAAGAAGACTTTTTGAAAGGATTAAGAAAATGAGTAAACCTACTAAACATTTTAATCAATTGGATTCGGAAATTGCTGAAGTGAGAAAAGAAATGGACACTTCTGAAGCTTTTTTTATAAAAGGCATATACAAAATCCCTTCAGAAGAACATCTTTATTATGCATGTTTGTCTGTAAAGCATTATAGACTTAAATTGAAAAAAGAAATTGACAACCGAAAATTTGTAGCACCCATAGACTACAATTATAAAATAGACGAGAAACAATTAAGGAATTAATAATTAATAATTTTAAATACAATGAATCAAAGTAAAGAAAAAATTTGGATTGATGAACAGGGAAGAAAAGTACCATTTGTTCATGTTGGCAAAGCTGCTAAAATAGCAGAATTAGGAGCTTCAAAATTGCTTAAGGAAGCTCAGTTTATCAGTAAAAGAATGACAACATTCAAAGGCATGATTGATGAGATATCAGACAATGTTATTAATGCTGTGGCAGCAAGTTTTAATGGACGTAAGCCTTCTGAAAAAGGTAATTATACATGGTATAATTTTGACAGATCTATTAAAGTAAGCGTTTCTGTAAATGACTTTATTACATTTGATGATATTACTATTCAAATGAGTAAGGAAAAACTTAATGAGTTCCTGGACTCAACTCTTAATTCAGAAACTGTATTTATAAAGGATCTTGTACAAGATGCTTTTGCAACTTCAAAAGGTAAGCTTGATGTTAAAAAGGTAATGAGCTTAACCAGATATAGAAGTAAAATTGATAATCCTTTGTTTCAGGAAGCTTTGAACCTTCTCGAAGCTGCTATTAGGAAGCCTTCATCAACAGAGTATTTTAAAATCTATACAAGGAATGATGATGGCAGTTATACATTAATTAATTTGAATTTTAGTAGTATATAATATAGCTCTGGAAGGGCTTTATAAAATCCATTAAATAATATGAATATTAATATTGAAAAAACAAAAGCTAAGAAGCTTTATCATGAATGTCCTAAATGGTTTCAGGAGATTTTAGATGAAAATTTTGGTATAGACTTTTTAAAGAAAAAAAGTTATACTGATATTAAAACATTTGAAGATGCATGTAATTCCGTAGAAGTTTCTGAAAATGTAAAAAAATTATTGAGTTATAATGGAATTGACAAGGACATGTTAGCCTCTCAGGCTCATGCTAAATTAATTATTATTGCTAAAGCAATTAATATGGGTTGGACTCCTGATTGGAGTGATACTAATCAAAAAAAGTGGTCACCATGGTTCCGCTTGTCTTCCGGGTTCGGGTTCGCTGGTTCGAATTACAACTATACGCATACGACTACGCACGTCGGCTCTCGCCTTTGCTTTGAGAGTGAAGAGAAATCTACTTATGCAGGGAAGCAATTTATTGAAATTTACAAGGATTTATTAACATAACACTTAAATAAAATGAGTACAAAAAAATCAGAAAAAACAAATAGTGATTTTGATTATACTACAATCAAAACATTTGAGGATGCATGTAAGAAGGAAAATATTGATCCTGAAAAATTACCAAATGTAAAGGATATTCCTGAAGAGTTTGGTAAGCCTATTATTGCAGTATTTAAATTGTTTATAATTTTTAAGGCTATAAATAATGGTTGGAAACCTGACTGGAGCAATTCCAACGAGTATAAATACTACCCTTGGTTTTATGTCTTGTCTTCCGGGTTCGGGTTCGATGTTTCGACTTACGACTCTACGTGTACGGTTACGGGCGTCGGCTCTCGCCTTTGCTGTGATTCTTCGGAGAAAGCAAAATATATTGCTACACAGTTTGAGGAAGAATATAAAGATTTCTTATTGTATTCTGAAAAATAATTAATAAAAGGTTGTATGCTGTTAGCTGCTGTAGTCTTGTCTTCCGGGTTCAGGTTCGATGATTCGAATTACAACTATACGAATACGAATACGAACGTCAGCTCTCACCTATGCGATATTTACAGTGTAAACCCTGCTCACATAGCAAAAAATAAATTAAATTTAAAAGAGCGTTGGTAGCAAGTCGAAAGCGATCTATTAAAAGCAAAGGCATGAAAAGAATAGGAAATTTATATCAAAAGATTTACAGCATTGAAAATATTATAATTGCTGATAATATAGCAAGGAAAGGTAAATTAAAACAACCAGGAGTGATTCAACACGACAAAAACAGATCTGAAAACATTCAAAAGCTTCATTTAATGTTGAAAAATAAAACATATAAAACTTCGGAATATAAAACATTTACTATTTATGAACCAAAAGAACGTATTATATCCAAGTTGTCTTATTATCCTGATCGGATAACTCATCATGCTATTATGAATGTTTTAGAGCCTGTGTTCGTTTCTACATTTACAACTAATACTTATAGCTGCATTAAGAAAAGAGGCATACACGCAGCAGCAAATGCGGTAAAATTAGCATTAAAAGATAAAGAAGCTACCCAATATTGTTTAAAACTTGATATTAAGAAATTTTATCCTAACATTGACCATGAAATATTAAAACAACTGCTAAGAAGGAAATTTAAAGATAATGATTTATTATGGTTACTTGATGAGATTATAGATAGTACTGAAGGATTACCTATTGGTAATTATTTATCTCAATATTTTGCTAACTTTTATTTATCATATTTCGACCACTGGTTGAAGGAAGAAAAAAGAGTAAAATATTACTTCAGGTATGCAGATGACATGGTGATTTTAGCTGACAATAAGTCTTACTTACATCAATTGCTTGCAGAAATAAGAACATATATGCAAGACAATTTAAAATTAGAAATAAAGCATAATTATCAAATATTCCAGGTAGATGTAAGAGGAATTGATTTTGTCGGTTATGTTTTTCGTCATACACATATCTTACTAAGAAAATCAATTAAACAAAACTTTGCAAGAATGATAGCAAAGAGAAAAAACTATAAGTCCATTGCGTCATACAAAGGATGGGCGTATCATTGTGATAGTAAAAACTTATTAAAGAAATTATTATATGAACAATTTTAGTCAATTTAATATACAAGCCAGCAAAATATGTTTTGAGGGTGACAAAATTAAAATGTCAAGAATCTTGAATAAAGAAATAATAGTATATCATTTTAAAATTGAAGATTCAAAAGTTTTTAAAGAACGAGGTTCTGGCAAATGTTTGCAAATGCAAATAGCTGTCAATGGACAAAAACATGTGATATTCACAGGTGCATCCGGATTGATTGAAGTTATTCAAAAGATACCTGAAGAAGGTTTCCCATTTAAAACGATCATTATTGAAGAAAATGACAGGTATAAATTCAGTTAGTAATTAAATATTAATTCCAAATGAAAAAAACACGGAAACAAAATAGAAAGTATTATTTACATCGTAAAGCTCGGAAGGATGGTTTTATGGTTGATGTAAGAGAAAAGATGGTATGTAATAGTGATTCTGAATTACTATTACATAATTCATACTCTAAAGCCTTAAATAAAGAATTTGGATATAATCTTCAAACTTCAATTGTATGAAACATTATCAATTGACATCGGATTCGTTTATTGGGGCTGTAGATTTTTATTTTAATGACTTGGGGTTATTGGAGAGTCATTCGATAAAAGAGGCTGAATTGAGCGAAAAACAACAGATTTGGTTGTTGAGACATCTGCCCAGAGAAATACAGGAACTAACGGATCTTAATAAGGATAATCCTCAGTTGAAAGTAACAGAGATTAAAGAAGAGGTTACTTTTTTAATGTTCTGGAACCGATATGACGAGAAATTGCTATCTTCAAAAAAGAAAACTGAAGCAAAGTGGAATAAAATGACTAAAACTAATCAACTAAAGGCTTACCAGTTTGTACCAACTTATTTTAATAATATACCAGCTGGTACAAGAAAGAAATATGCTGAAATGTATTTGAATGCTGAAATGTGGAATAATTAAATTATGAATATAGCTAATAAATTTTATCGTAAATATTACGGTCTTGATGAATTTAAAAGTCCGGTTGATGAATCAACTGAGAAGTTTTTTATTGAACTTGAAAAGGAACTAACTAAAGAAAGTGAACAAGAATTTGAAAGATTGAGCTTGGATAACTATAAAATAAGAAGAATGCTTATAAAAGAAGAAAACGAACTTATCCATTTAACTATGGGAAAGAAACGATGGAAACAATTTTGTGAATTTTTATATAATACTAAGGAATATGAAAAAGGTGAAGCTTCAGCTTAATGCAAGCCAATGGAAGGCTTTGATGCTTATAATAAAAACAGGAGTTCCTTTGCTTAATACTAAAAGCATTTCTCACCTCGCTTATACTGAAAGTCTACAGAAATTATTTCTAAGATTGATTAATAAATTGCCTTCAATCAACTGTAATAATACTAAAAAGCTTTATAATTTAACACTTAACATGAATGAAGGATTAGCAATATATATGGGACTTAATACTTTTAATTGCGGAGAATATGAGGCTATTGTTCTTGGTAATATTAAATGCGTTATATTAAAACAAATTAATTAAAAAATTATATGGGTAATAATAGGAAAATGAGAGGTAGGAGTTATTTGAAGCAATTGGAGAAGGTGATAGCTATATATGACCAGTATGCTCCTTTGGGTGTTCCTAATGCTGTTATATGGCGTAATTATATTTATCCTGAGTTTAATATTGCTGAGAGTACATTTAAAAACTATTTAAAGAATGCAGGTAAACTTGATGAGGAGACTTCTCCAGACCTCTCCAAAGGAGAGGAGAAAGACATAAACCAACTGGAGATAGAACTTGAATAAATAAGTAGATAGAAATAACATATAGATAGCTCTTTATTAAGATTGAAATAACAAAATACCTCGCAGAATACTTGCACACTCTTAATAAGCATGTTATGTTTGCTGTATAATTAATAAATAAAAAATACAGCAATGAGAACACAAATTGAAAACATAATAAACACTAATAGTACTAAAACTGAAAAGATTAGACTTCTTTTAGAACTCGGAATTCAAAGGAAAGAGATTGCAAACTTAATTACTAACGGTAACGTCGGATTCGTTTACAACGTTTATAAAAAATACTTTTTAGAAAATACCTCAACTAACCAAACAGTAAATTTTACACCTACAGTTTTTAATCGTAAATTCGGCATAGAAATCGAAGCTTACAACGTAGATACAGTAATTTTGAAACAGGTATTAAAATCAGCAGGTATTAAAATTGAAATTGAAGGATACAACCATACAACGAGAGACCACTGGAAGATAGTTTCAGATGCATCAATACAAGGCACGAAATCTTTTGAAATAGTAAGTCCAATTTTAGAAGGAGAGAATGGGATAGAGCAAATTGATATAGTTTGTCAGGTACTTGAACAAATAGGTGCTAAAGTAAATAAAAGCTGCGGATTGCACATACACTTTGATGCTTCAGGTTTTAATATTGAAACATGGAAACGGATTTATAAGAATTATGCCAAATTAGAAAATACAATAGATGGTTTTATGCCGGATTCAAGAAGAGGCAATACAAACAGATACTGCAAAGGTTTTAAAAATATTCAAAACTTCAATAATAAAATTAATCAGGCATCAAACTTAGATGAAATAAGCAGAATTTTTAACAGAGATAGATACTTTAAAATTAACCCAGTTTCATATAGCAGACATAATACCTGCGAATTTAGACAACACGCCGGAACAACAGATTTTAGAAAAATAACAAGATGGATTAAATTTTTACATAATATGTGCGAATTTTCTACTACTTTTGAAGTCTCGGATACGACATTAAATGGATTGAATAAATTTAATCAAGCATCAATAGTTGAATATTATAAATACAGAACACAAAATTTAGCAGCATAATGAAATACATATTAGCAGACGGAGATTTTATAACAGCCTCCACAAATGAAGAGTTTATTGAAGAATTAAAAGATGGTAGCAGATTTGATTATAATCTACCTACCGATGAGTTCCTGAAGTCATTTATAAATCGTATTAAGATTACTTATGGCGAGATTAAGAGTGATACACTTGATGACTTAATTAAAGAATTGATAAGAGTAGGTTTTATGACAGTTGAATAATTTTATTAGTATTTTTGCAGAATAAATAAATATGTTATGAAAATAAAAGTAATATCATTAATAATCATTATAATAATGATTATTGCATGCCAGAGTGAGCATGCAAAATTGAAAGAGGCTGCCGATCGAAAAAAAATAGATTCTATAACTGAAGTGATGCTTAAAATAGAGGATCATTTGCAGGATTCAATAAGGGCTATTGTACATGAAGATAACAAAAATAAATAAGTATTTATTTTTGTTATGAAGTGAATTTTGGGACAATATGGTCAAATAAAAAGGGGCGTTAAGCCTCTTTTTTGTTAATATGCTGCAAGAATACAATCGGCATTGAAGTGCATAATGGTAGTAATAATATCGCCTTTCTTTTTCATAGTTTCTTTAACTATGTTAACTCCATTTAAATAATCGTCGCTTATAGTTAGGATTAGAGTGTGAAGCTGGTCGATGATATGATCAGCGTCGGCGAAACGGGATGTGGTTCCGTTTCCGGGGTCGGGTTTGATTATAGAAGTAATTAATTGTTTAATCTTAACTGTTACTTTGAAGTGTAGTTTACCACAGCTAAGGTCGCTCATAAGGGGATCGAAGTTAGCATCGTCTATTTCGATAATAGCTGAAGGAAATATTTCGACAGGGCTTTTGCTTCCTTCTAAGTCGATGTATTTAATGTCGTCGCATTGTGCGATTGCGTTTCCGATTATTTGATAGAACTTAATCATTTTAATTATGAATTATGAATTATGAATGAATACAAGTGCCTAAAGTGCCTAAAATGCCTAAAGTACTTAAAGTTGAAAACAATAAAAATAATAAATGAATATTGCTGAAGAACTTGTCGAGTTCATGGGCTATTGCTTCTGTTACGTCTTTGGAGTCGCCCATGAACTTGCGTTGTGGGATAGTAGTATTATTGCCACGTCCGGCTGTAGTAGTACCTTCGTTGTGGGCTTGGGCATAGGGAACATCTGATATTATTTTTACTTCGGATACTCCGGGATCGTATTTTAAGGATCTGCCCAGATCTGCGGTGTCGCCTGTTAAGATTTTACGTGAGCTACGTGCTAATTGATTTCGTGGATTGATACGTCTCTTTACTTCCTGCCACTTTTCTATAGTCCCATTTCTGAATCCTTCGTCCTGAAAATTCTGGGTGAAGATATCTACAGCAGTCTTACCGATAACGATCGGAAGATCGGCTGCTATGAAGGCACGAGCTCGTGTGGTTAGGCGTTCGACATCTATGGCAAAATTACTATAAGACATAATTAATTAAGAATTAATAATTAATAATTAACAATTGAAAATAATTTCATTTTTATTAGGTTTTTATAGTTTTTAATTGTATCTTTGCAGTGAGGTTTTTGATATAAGCCGCGGAGCCATTAGGAGGCTCTTCGACGCATTCAGAAACCTTATTTTTTTATATACTCTTCAATATCTTTAGGCATTCCTTTTTTATTAATAGGTTCAAGGTTTATGCTTTCCATTATAGCATAAGGTACTTCGGCTTTATAATCTTTACGAACCATGACATTAATATATCTTTCTTTATTATTAATCATTGTTTTGTAATAAAAGAAATATACAGCTTCAGAGTGTTTGGATTTATCAACGTCACTCCATCCTATATATTTCCATTCTTTAAAGTTATGCTTAATATTAATAACATATAATCTAACTTGATTATCGACGTTGTGTTCAGCTATTTCATTTACAGATCCTCTTAATAGTGTTAGTTTGCCTGTTTTAATATTTTTAGCTTTTAATTCGATACCTGCATATTTGTCGATGGTAGAAGTAAGTTCTTTAATTTGAGGTTTTAGGAATTCTTTGTAAACAGACTTATCAATAAGTCTTTCATCAGCATCAGGGATATTTTTAAAGTATGGATGGTTATCGGTGAATATTTCTCCGGTTTCATAAGGATTGCCTTCGAGACCTTCGGAAGGATCACGAACATCAGCAGGTGCATCTGTTGGTTCGGCATCTGTAGTACGCCAGTCGCATTTACAGCCCCATTCGTTTCCGGGCTGATTGTTCTGCCAGAAAGGATCGTCCATTGGTAAAACCAAACCTACATAAGCTAAATGCTCTTCGCGTGGGGTTACTGAACGTGTTAATAACCATTCGATATTTGGGTATAAATGACGTTCGCCCTGGAAGCGATCCCACTGGTCGACGGTACGACAACGAGCTACAACAGCATTGTATTCGGTTTTTTGATATTGATTGAATTTAGCCTTTATAATTTTGTCGCCATCCTGAATACCTTTGTTTAATTTATATGCCTTATGAGCTGCAAAATCTGCGACGTTGAGCCTTAATTGCTGAACCTTGTCGTATAACTCATCTTTGGGAGAAACTGCGTTAAAAACGCTGTTAATTCCTTTCTGGTAATTGGAGTTGTATTTTTGGAAAGCTTCGGCTTCGGTAACAGAGGATAGGGAAATGAGATTGCGGGTCAAGCCCGCAATGACTGTTTGAAATGTTGTACGATGTTCGGAGCAATGGCAACCTTCAGGATGATGTGAATAATATAGATCGTCTAAATAAACCCCACCCTGCCCTCCCCTAGAATGGGAGGGTAAGATCTCAGAATGTTCGGCTAGCCCCGTTTCGGGGCTTTGGCGAAAAAACTTAAAATTCTATCCTTCCATTTTAAGCTTAGGGATACTTTGTCTTTACTTTTGGAAGGGTCTGTTACGGGTTGGACTTCGGATTTATCAGAAGTTACTTCGATGCGTTCGGATGCTATATCTATTAATTCTTCGCCTGCTTTAGGCATAGGTTTGCCATAAGTTTCGTAGAAGTAATTTTGAGATAACGGTAAGAAACTTGCCAACCATTTGTCAATACCCATAAGTTGAGTCAAGTCCTGAGATTCTCTGTCTTCTAATATAAATGATCCTCCGGCACACTTTATACCGAAGTTTTCGAGTATCTTTATAAATTCAGTATTGAGAACTGCAAGTAATGAATAACTATCGTTCTCGGCTACTCTTAGTTCACCATTCTCGTGTACAGCTCCTTTGTACTGACCTCCTTTGGCATCTGTTGTAAGCGTATTACCCAGGTAAAGTTTTGAGACCTGCTCGTCACAGAACTTAGCAAGTTTCTCGAAGATATCGGAACTGGAAGCATTCTGTATATTCTGAATGATTTCTAATTCAGCTTCACGTGGCATGACAGCCCATGGAGCACGGAATGTAGACTTGGCAATATTTTCGAGCTGAGTTTTTACACTTAGATCTGTACCGTCGTAGGTGAACTTACGGAAAGGAAATCCATAGACTTCATCATAAGTACTCCAGTCCTGTATTACATTCTTTTTAAATATAACATAAGGGGCAGCACGATTAATAAGTCCAAAATCTTTTGGCAAACCCGCTTCCAGGATATATTTGTTTTCGACAGGATCCATCCAGTTTATACCTTCGTCATCAAATGGAGCTTTTATAACCATTGTTTTTTCAGGAATAAGATGCTTACGAGGTATTAGATTATATCCAACAGAGTCCATAGAAAAATGGTCGAAATAACAAACTGTTTTTCCCCAGCTTACTTTATCAAGAATATCAAAACACATTTGCCTGAAAAATGGCATAGCGATTATTTTAGTAATGGCATCATCTTCCTTTCCGTTTGCATCTAAAAACTTAATATCAGATTTTAGCACATTGAGCTTTCGTTTTTCGGATACGGCAGTTAAATGAGGATCTAAAATTAGCTCTTCGTAAATATTGTAAAGATACCAGCGTTTAGGATTGTAAACGTTCTCTGCTGCTTTTAATGCAGTACGCCAATCTTCGATACGTTTTATAGTACGGTCGTTCTGAATAAGTGTGTAATTCAGAATTTTTATATCGTCTGCTTTAATATTTTTTGCTTTTTTAACTGTTGTCATTTGACCTCCTTTTAAAAGACCCCACCTAACCTCCCCTGAGAGGGGAGGAATTTGAGTCGTATTATTTTTAGAATTTTCTATCTATTGAACCATATTTTATGAATGTGTCAGGTGCACCATCGGAATCGGTGGGAATAGGAGCTCCCGGAATAGTAGTTTTTCCTTTATTGAGTTTTTCCAGTTCTTTTATTCCTCGTTCGTATCCATCAAGTATTCCTACAGGCATATTGTCTAATACATTTGCTAAAATATATAAAGCTATATTTGAAGCTATGTCAACGAGCATTGCATTACGATCAATTCCTGTTTGAGCGAATAAAATAGAGGTATCATACTTATTGCATAAATGAGCCTCCATAATACTCATGGCTGTGAGTATAGCATTGTCGACAGCTGCATTGTCGTTACGGGCTATATTCTGAATAATTTCAGGATATAGGTTGTATTTTAAGTCATTGTTATTTATGAACATTTTAAATCAATTAAGAATTAAGAATTAAAAATTAAAAATTATGAATTACGAATTACGGATATAGGTGTTACATATATAGAAGCAGCTTCTAATTGCTGTATGGTAGTTCCTTTTTTAAACTTACGTTTTGATATTAGCGTTTTAAGATACTTTTTTTCGGATAGTATAAGTTTGCCATGCCATCCAATAACCAGATAACGATAACCTGTTAATTTAGCTTTTTTGTTTGCTAATTTAATTAGCCTATTTTTTCGATAATTGAAGATTATTTTTTTAATATTCATTATAATGTTTTTATGACCTCACCCTGCCCTCCCCTGAAATGGGAGGGTAAGATAAGAAATTAGTATTTATTGTTACGTCTGTCGTTACTAAAGTACATAGGAGCATCGCTACGGATGTGACGGTTGAGTAAAGTTAAAGCACCTTCGTCAGCATCCGGACTGTCGTCATGTTCTTTGCTTCCGGGTTCGATAGATAATAGTTGTGCTATTCCTACCTGCATATCGCCTGAAGCTTTCTCTTTTATATTATATGATATTCTTGATTGTTGGTAAAATGGCAACATAGCTATCATACGATCGAATTTATGTATTTTAGGACGTTCAGCCCGGATAAGACTAATATTTTTGCGACGTTCTTTTTGAACTTGATTATATACCATCATTAATGCATCGTTCCAGAATTGAGATTCAAAATACCAGTTTATGTGTACTGACTTTGGTAAAGCTTCATTATAATCAAACATCCAGTTGATAGCATCAGCCATCTTGCATTGTCTAACAAAGGCTTTAATAAGATAAAAGCGTTTGTCTTTTAACCCCCATATTTTAACAGCATTAAAGTCGGCTGTTTTGCTATCAGAATAAGCCACATCCCAAAAAGCAACAATATGGTCGAAATGGTCGATACGTGGACATTCTTCCCATGTTATCATCTCTTGTTTAAAAATAGTACCCTGAACGTAAGGCTTGTTATTAAACTCGGACTGGAAGCTTAAGGGTCCAATTTGATATTGAAGTTTGGTGTAATATTCTTTTGTGTACTTTTCAGCCCAATAAGGATTCATGTCACCATCGGTAGCATCCTGTTGAATGAATTCAAAACCCTCGCGTGTGTCACGTATTTCTGTTAATATGGTGTGAGGTGCAAAAATATTATTAACATGAATATAGCGACTTCCTCTGGTGTCCATACATGGGATTAGATCTTCGCAAGCCCAGTTGGCATACTCACGGATACGGACAGGATTTTTACAAATCTGCTTAGTATCCCAATCATCTCCGGCAATATAATCAGGGCGGTATTGTTTATAACGAATACCTCTTGGTGATTGACCGATACCTAAAGAAAAAAATGCACAATCGTTATTTGTAATAAAATTACCATCTTCCCAATTACCTGTACGGACTTGTTTGCCATAATCGTTAATCAATCTTTGGTTAGCCTCAAATTCTGCTTGTAGATCTGATAAAAGTTTTTGACCTTTTTTTTCATTCTGACCTATCAGAAGCATTACTTTTAAATCGTCATTAACCCACAACCACAAAGGTATTAATAAATCAATATGTGTGGATTTTGCCAGTCCACGTCCCCAACCCAGGAGTAATTTAATATGTTTGTCTTTACGGATACGGTAAGCTAATTTAACATGAAATCTGGCACATTTGGAAGAAGCATAATGCGGAAAGTAATATTCAACAAATGCTTCATAATCTTTTTTGAGGGTTGCAATACGTATCTGCTTATCAAGATCGGACTCAAAAATATCAATATTAGTAGCCGATTGGATAGCTTTGACCAGTTTGCGGTATTCATCTATAGCTTTTTTATCTTTAACGTTCATTTATGACCTCCCTTTGTCCCTCCAAAGGAGGGAAATTACCCCACCTAACCTCCCCTGAGAGGGGAGGAATTTGATTAGTAGGTTTAGTTTCTTTATTTTTCATTTAAATGAGGATTAATTTCCGTTTAAAGATTGTTGAGATTCGACAAAACGCCAAGTAACTTCAGAGAATTCTTTTATATGCTTAGGATCGGTTCTTGATAGCCAAGATATGACTTCCTGGAATACTTCTATATATTTGTGTATAGGTATTTCGGAAAGATGTTCTATTTCTCTTAATAATTGAGCTTTTGAGTCGGAATTAACTTTAGTAGGTATGTTGTTATTTGCTTCTATTTCTTTATTAACAGCTGCAAGTTGCACATAAGCTTGTTTAAGTAGTGATGAACGTGTGATTGTTTCTATTTCTCTTAAATTATCCCATTCAAATTTAGTACGCCATTTAGAGATGGTTTGTTCGGATATGCTTATGATTTCAGAAATCTCTTTTTGAGAAATACCTTTTAAAAACAATGACTGAGCCATTGCTCTTTTCTCGTTAAACTTTACCTGCCTGCCGGCAGGCAAGCTTTTTTTTTTATTGTCGTCCATATTTTTTGACCCCACCCGACCTCCCCTAAGAGGGGAGGAGATAGGGCGTACATTAAATAAATAAATAATTATTATGAAAAAACACAAAGTGCAAATATAGTGCATACATTGTATTTAATTAAAACAAGAGTTTATTAGTTGTACTGATTGGTTTAACGGATGTACTGTTATTTGGAATGGGATGTGTTTTGAGTGTAAGTTTGCAAAAAAAAGAAGTGCCTTGAGTGCCTTTAGTACTTAAAGTGCCTAAAGTTATAAAAAGTATAATAAATGCAGCCATTTAGAGTAACAGATGATAGTAATTTAAATAGTTTTGGATTCAGGATACTCGTATCAGGAATTGAAACATCTGGATTTTTAGTTAATCCTATAATGTTGCATGAGCATGATAGTGATAGATTACCAACCGGAACATGGAAAGATTTAAATAAAGGTGCTAATGAAATTACAGCGGTTCCAGAATTTGACGAAAATGATCCTTTTGCTGTTACAATAAAAAATAAAGTTGAAAAGAATATTATTAAAATGGCTTCAATTGGTGTTGAGCCTATTGAATGGAGTAATGATCCACAATTTAAACTACCAGGACAAATATTGCCTACTTTAATAAAATGCAAGTTGAAAGAGATTTCTACGTGTACATTTGGATCGGACATGAATGCTATTAAACTTATAGATTCTACAGGTAAAGTATTAACTCTGAATAAAAAGGTATTTGACAATTATATTAAACAATCAGTAAATTATAATAACAACAATTTATCAATAATGGAAAATCAAACAATTATCCAGTTAAAAGCAGCTATCGGAATAAGTGATAAAACTGATGCCGAAATGCTTGCAATGGTTATTAAGAATAACAACGAAGTGGTGACTTTAAAAGCTGCCAATGATACTTTGACTGCTGAAAATGCAGCTTTAAAACTGGCTTCTGAAAATACAGAGAAAGAAGTTTTACTTCAGAAGGCTGTTGATGAAAAGAAAATAACACTGAAAGAAAAAGAAGTGTATTTGAAATTATCTATTGAAGATATAAAATCTGTAGTGGATACAAAGAAAGCTGCAACTGACTTTAAATCTTTAACAGAAGAAGGTAATAAAGAGGTTGAAGGACTTTTGAAATTATCATGGAAGGAACTGGACAAACAAGGTAAACTTGTGCAATTAAAGGAAAGCAATATTGAAGCATTTAAGGCTAAATTTAAAGAAGAGTTTAAAAAAGATTATAAAGACTAATCAATTACGAATTACGAATTACGAAAATTACGAAAATTACGAAATAATTAATCAATAATAACAATGAGAAATATTAAGGTTTTAGCAGTTATTTGGGCACTTTTATTTAGTGTCGTTTTGGGTGGTGCACTCTCTATGCACTTTGAATTAAGTACTATGTCAACTCTTGGATTAGTAACAGGGTTATTTGTATTAGCTTTTGTACCTAAATTGCCTGCAATGGCTTTTGGTATGGCAGTACAGGTTGAAATATGGGAGAAACATATAGAGGGTGCAATATTTGCTGATAATTCAATCATAAATGAATGTTTTAATGCAGACCAATATGTATTAGGAGGTACGGTGGTACATATACCACAATCTGGAGGTCCCGGATTTGCAAATGTTGTTAAAAATAGATCAAGTTTTCCTGCAACAACCGTAAGGAGAGCGGACACTGATGTTACTTATGCTCTTGATACCTTTACAAGTGATCCTGTAGTTATTCCTTTTATTGATCAATATCAATATTCCTACGACTCAAGGCAGTCAGTACTCGGCGAACAAATGAATAACATGTTACAGTTAATGACTCTTGAGTTATTATATAGATGGTGCTATTTATTACCTTCGAGTGTAATTTTAAATGCTTCAGGTGATCCTGTAGCAGCTACAGCACCATCAGCTACCGGAACAAGATCTTCAGCAAACCTGTTGGATCTTCAAAATGCCAGAACTGTGTTAGCAAGGCAAAATAAATTTGTAAACGGACAGATGGTAGCATTAGTTCCATCTTCGATGCTTCCTCAAATGTTTCCAGCTAATGATCTGACAACAGCTACATATATGAACCAAGTAACAGAAGAAGAAAGAAGAAATGGTATTATTTACAAGGTTCATGGTTTCCAAATTAAAGAAAGAAGTACGGGGTTAATCTATGCCAGTGATGGAAGTTTAAAAGCTGTAGGAGCTGCCGGAGCTGCCGGAGATTGTGAAGCTATCTTATGCTATAACAAAATGTCGGTTGAAAGAGCCAAAGGCGAAATAAAGATGTTTGCCCAGAATGACAGCCCTACTGAATATGGTGATGTTTATTCATTTCTTGCAAGATTAGGCGGAAGAAGACGTAGAGCAGGAAATGAAGGCTTATGCGTGATACAACAGAGTGCTGCCAATGTTCTTTAAGAAATTAACAATTAATAATTAACAATTAATTTATTAAGATAAACATAATTGAGAGAGTGAGATGCCGGAGCCTGATCAGACGTGGTCAGGCAAAAGGCAAAAAAACAGAATGAAAATGGATTTATTGATAGCTAAAATTGCAGAGTATTTGGGTAGTCCGGGTAAAATGGGATTGACATCTATAAGTTCTACGGCTTTTGGTAGTGTAATTGCAAAGGTATCATTTGGAACGTTGGATTATGCTAATATAGCATTGCAACATACTGCATGGATAGTTGGGATAGTGGCAGGATTTATAGCTATAGTAAATGGCATTGATAAGTTGATTAGAAATCACAGGGGAAATAAAAACAATAATAGTGATGACATTTAAGGAATTTATAATAAGTTTATTTAAAGATGAGAGGGGACAGATATCAATGAAACCTTTGATCGCTGTTATATTATCTATTATATTAGGTGTTGTTATGATAATTGCCACTAAGAAAGAGATCCATGTTTCCGATGCTTTAATTATGGGTGTTGTGACTGTAATTGGTTTAGCACTGGGGACAGATACAATGGATAAGTTTTCATTTAAGAAACTACTTACTTCTTCCGCCTCGACTCCGCTCGGCGACCCTGACGCTGCTAAAATTGAAGCAGCTTCGACAGGCTCAGCTGATGATAATACAAAATAGTTAAGGATATGAAACCACAGGAATTTACACAAAAATACTTACCATTTGCTAAGGATACTGAAGCTAAAACAGGGATCAGTGCAATTGCTATCTTAACTCAAGCAGCTTGGGAAAGTGGCTGGGGTAGTGCTGCTCCTGGTAATGCTTTTTTTGGGGTTAAAGATACTGATGGTATAAATGGCAATGAGCAGTTGGAGATTACTCACGAATACAGTAAGAGAGCTGACTTAAAATTTCCTGAAATAATTAGTGTTACTCCTGTTGTGATTAATGGTATTAAGATGTTTAAATACATCGTAAAGGATTACTTCAGGAAATATAATACACCTGAAGAAAGTTTTACTGATCATGCAAACTTCTTTTTGAAGAATGGAAGATATGCTGAAGCTTTGAAAGTGAAAAGTGATCCTTATAAATTTATTGAGGCAATTGCGAAAGCCGGGTATGCAACAGCTCCTGGTTATGCAAAAGCTCTTGAGTCGATTATAGGAACTATTGAAAAGTATGCTAATTAATTACGAAAAAGAGTGCCTAAAGTGCCTAAAATGCCTAAAGTACTTAAAGTTGAAAACAATTACGAATTACGAATGAAAAGATTTATAGTAGCAATAATATTTATACTTGTATTTATAGCTTTCAGCTTAATGATATTTACAGGTTGCAGGACTGCTAAGGATACCTCTTCTGTAACTATGAATGACAGTGTGTATGTTGAGAAGCTTGTGCCTGTTTATATTCAAAATCCTGCTGATAGTTCGTTATTGGATGCTTACTTTAAATGTGACAGTCTTGGTAATGTTTATATAGCTCAGATAACTGATTTAAAGAGTAAGGGAATACAGACTTCTCTTAATTTTAATAAAGGCAATCTTATCTATAAGACTAATAAGCCTGCTGATTCTATTTTGACTTATACGATTAATAAAGAGACTAAAATTAATAATCAACTAACAACTACTATTACCAAAACGGTTACCCAAATGAGTTCTTTTGAGAAGGTGTTTTTTTGGATAGGACTTATTGGGACGGTACTTCTTTTGGTGTTTTTAGGAATTAAGATAAAGGGGAGAATTTTATAAAATTAATAATTAACAATTAATATCAATTAATAATTAAAGTGATGACAGAACATAAAAAATATTTTGAATTATATCCTGAAGTTGAAGAATTCTTTTTTACTTCAGATGGACAGGCTTTTTTTACTGAGCATGAAGCATGGAATCATAGTATTAATATTGGAGATAAGGAAGTGATTCCGGTTACAAGGGAAGAGGCGACCTCTCCCGACCTCTCCAAAGGAGAGGAGAAAGAAAATGTGGACAATGTGGATACTGCTTCGACAGGATCAGCAACCGATATTTCTACTTCAAATAGTGACCAAGAAGAAGTTGATACTACTACAGTGGTTGAAGCGGAAGAAAAACTTAAAGGTTTGGATTTGGAAACTGATAGCCCTGATTATATGACTATGAAAAAATTGGTTAAAGAATTACAACTGGATGTTGCAGATCAAAAAGCAAGCACTTTATTGGATGCTTTAACTGCTAAAAAGAGTGCCTTAAGTGCCTAAAGTACTTAAAGTGCCTAAAGTTACAAGAAAATTAATAATTAATAATTAAAAATATAAGAAATGCCTATTCCAGGAATAACTTTTCAATATAGCAATAACCAACTTGGGGGTGTGAATCCAAGTGCTGATGGTATATGTGGCATGATACTTACTGGGGTTGCGATATCTCCAGGCACAGGTGCTACAGGTTTGGCTTTGAATACACCTAAGGCTATATTTACACTTGCTGATGCTGTTGCAATAGGTATAACAGCAGCATACGATACTACAAATAGTACACGTGTATATGCTGATATAGCTGATTTTTATAACAAAGTAGCAAAAGGTGAGCTTTGGATAATGTTGGTAGCACAGACCGCAACAATGGCTGATATTTGTGATAAGACAATCTTAACAAATGCAGTTAAACTATTGAATGCCGCTACAGGAAGAATAAGAGTACTGGCATTAGCCATACAAAGAGCTGCCGGATATTCACAGACTACCACTACAGGTTTGGATGCTGATGTTTTTGCAGCTATACCTAAAGCTCAAGCATTAGCTGTACAGTATGCAAATACTTATTATTATCCATTAAGAGTAGTATTGCCGGGATATGGTTGGAGTGGTGTGGCTGCGGATCTTTTAGATCTGACTACATTATCTGCAAATTATGTTCAAGTCTTACTTCATGGTGTAAATGGGAAGAAATCTGCAAGGATTGGTTTCTACATGGGTTTATTGGCATCATTACAGGTACAAAGGAATGTTGGCAGGGTTGCAAACGGAGCTCTTGGTTTAACTGAAGCATACCTGACTGATGGAGCTACTCAAGCTGAAAACATTTTTGGTGTTCAAGATACTATTAACGATAAAGGTTATGTGATACCTATAATTCGTCCGGGTAAAACAGGGTATTTTTACAATGATGATCCTATGGCAACAGCTAAGACTGATGATTATTGCCAAATGGCTCGTTGCAGGGTTATTGACAAAGTAAGCAGAATAGCTTATACTACTTATCTGGATTTTGTAAACGATGATTATACTTATAATACTGATGGTTCGATATCGGCAGCTGATCTAAAAAGATTGCAGGGTAGAATTGATGATCAGGTAAACAGTCAGATGAAATCGGCAGGTGAGGTAAGTAATTTCTCCTCATTTGTGGATCCAACACAGGATACTACTAACGGAGTGACTGTACAGTTGAGAGTACAACCTAAGGGCTACTTTAAGACTATTATAGTAGCAATGGGTTTTGTGAAGACAATTTAGTGATTTGGTGATTTAGTGATTTGATGATTTATTTAAGAATATTTTAAATACAATTAAAATGGCGTTTAATAGTAAGATATTACAGTTTGTATGGAAGGAATTTAGTTTGATTATTGATGGTGCTCCAATGATCACTATTTTGAATGTTGAATATGAAATAGACAAGGATATCGAAGAGCATTATGGTGCAGGTGATGATCCACAGTTCTTATCGGATGGGAATAAGAAATACTCAGGAAGTATAGAATTGAAGCAAAGTGATTATGAGGCTTTGACAGCTACAGCTAAAGCAAGAGGAGGTAATGATGTTACTGATATGGAAGTTGACATGATCTTCAGTTATATTCCTCAAAATACTACTCAACTAAACAAGACTGTAATTGATAGAGCTTCGGGCTGTAAGTTTACTAAGGCAGGAAAGAAAATGAGTCAGGGTAAAATTGCAACTGTGACTCTCCCATTTAAGGCTTTGAAAATATATAACCAAATTTAAGACCCCACCCTGCCCTCCCCTGAAATGGGAGGGTAAGACAAAAAAATAATTACGAATTACGTAGAATTAATAATTAATAATTAACAATTATAAGACAATGAAGAGAATCATTTTTTTAATGTTTATGGTGTTTGCAATAAGTATAGCAACACACACGCCTGTTAAGGCACAGATTTATTCACAAATTTCGCAAAGTGTATCACTGAAACCCACTACATTTCAGTATGTATATACGGGACAAAGTACCGATACACTTGGTGCTGGAGACAGTATATGGAATATGCAAATATTTCCGAATAAAACGTATGCACTATATTATAATGTAGCAGTGAATATGCATAAGATTACTACATGTAATGATAGTATAATTTTGTATGGAAAGTACTTTTTAACTGATCCGACATGGACTGCTATATCCGGATGTGCATTTACAGGAACAGTAACTGATACAATAGTTACGTTTCCATCATTTACTACTAAGACCGGGTATAATTATTTTAATGCCTATGTGAAGCGAAAGTCGGGAACGAGTAGTGTTACTAATTTGAAGGCATATTTTAGGTATTAGCGACTTAAAGAAAATTAAAATAAAAGAATTTTTGAAAAGCTGCTGTCTTGGTAAAATAAGCAGCAGCTTTTTTTATCAATTAATAATTAAATAAATATATTATAATGGAAGAATTAATCAAGGCGAAACAAGAGCAATATACTCAATTAATAGCTCAAATGAAGGCTAAGTTTGGTAAAGTGAAATTATTGATGGTTGGCGAGGGTGAAGATGCTAAGGCTGTATTCTTCCGTTTGCCATTACGACCAGAATTGAGTAGTTGCCAAAAAGTGGCAATTATGGAAGATGGCACAACGGATGTTTATAGAAAGGCTGATCAGATTATCACTGATTGTTTATTGGGAGGTGATTTGACTATTGACCAGATAATAGCTGATGTTAGTATTTATACTCCTGTAGCACGGTATGTATTATTTGACCTTGTGGAGGAAAAAAAAACACAATCGGTAAGCTGTTAGAGAAGGCTATTGAGGGTGTAGAATCAGGGACAATAGATTATATTGATGTTCAGTTGCAATATTATGGAGTTTGCCAAAATCCTACAAAACTTACAGACCAGGAGTGGACACAGAAATATGCAATATTATCTGATATAAGGGAGCAGGAGAAGACAGAGAAAATTATGAATTATAAATTATGAATTATGAATGACCTCACCCCAACCCTCTCCTGAGAGGAGAGGAAGAAAGGCAAAAAACAGTAGATTATGAGTGACGGGCAGTATATTTATTTAATTAAGTTTGACAGTAACGGGAACCAGGTATTGCCGGGCTTAGCTCGTAATGCACATGAGGCTCATAATGCATTTGACCAATTAAAAGAAAGAACTGAAGGCTTAAATAATATATTAACAAAGTTTGGTATAGGTTTCTTAGGTTGGGAAATGGTAAGTAAACTAAAAGAGATTGGAACTGAAGCAATGATGACGGAGGCTAAGTTTAGCAAAATGGGTGTTCTTTTGAAAAATATTCTTGGTTCAAATAATGAAGCAAAAGAAACAATGGATATGATCCGTGAATTTGCTGCTACCACACCATATCAGGTGGATGTTCTTACAGATAGTTTTGTTAAGCTTGCAAACAGAGGTGTTAAAATGACTAAGGAGCAAATGACTTCTACTGCTGACGTTGCAGCTTCTTTTGGGAAAGGTTTTGAGGATGTAATTCAGGCAATTCTTCTACATGATATGAGTCGTGCTTGGCGAACATTAGGTATAAAGCAGGAAAAAGATGGTGATAAGATAAAATTAACTTACAGAGGTATTACTCAAACTGTAGCAGATACTGAAGCCGGAGCTTTGAAGGCAATTACAGCATTTGGTAAGATGAATGGTGTGATGGGAGCTACTAAGGAGATAATGGGAACTACCGGTGGTGCATTGAGTAACCTAAAGGATAAAGAGGATGAGATGTATAAGGCAATGGGTGAAAAGATGAAGCCATTGACGGATGCATGGATAAGATTTAAAGGGAGTATATTTGATGCTACTAAAGATTATTTTGAAGTAAAAGATCAGGATAAGCTTACCAATGAAATAAATAATATCAGAGTTCTTCATACTGAAATGACAAGTATAGGAACCAGTGAAGCGAGAAGAAAACAAATATTGCAAGAATTAAAAGATATTAATGAGGATGTAACTAAAGGTATAGACGAACAGGCTATAAGTTATGATAAATTAAATTCAAACATTAATAAGGTTATTCAAACTGATCTGAAAAAGATAGTACTTGATAATAATAAAGATGAATTAAAAAAAATACAACAAAAAGAATTAACTGTACAAGGTCAATTTAATAAAGATATCGCCCAGGGAGCTCAAATGATTCAAAAGTATAGACCAGATTTAGAAAATAATCAAAAAATGGCTATTACTACAAAGATGTTTGAGACATGGAAGTCGATGAACGTAAAGAAAGATGCCAACGGGAATGCAATAGATCCTACAATGGGAGATTTTATGCTGATGGGTAATATTATAGATAGAATGCCAGGTTCAAGAAAGAAATTAACTGAATTAACTTTAGAGAAATTTGGTTTTGATAAGAAGATAAAAGAACAGGAAGGTTTGTTGGGAATTAGTGAGACGGGTAAAAAATCAGAGGGTAAAATAGCCGGTTCCGGCGATGCTTCGGAAAAGATATTAAAGGGAGGATCTTCGCAAAAGATTATTAATATTACTGTGCATAAATTTCAGGATAAAATTGAACAACATATCAGCACTGAACCCGGAGATGCTAAAAGAAAAGCAGAAGAAGTTTACGAACAATATAACGAGTATTTTATGAGAGTTTTAAATAGTGCTAATCAAGCAGCTAATTAATAATAACAAATGGAGGTTAATTTATATAGTTATCTGGCAGATTATAAAGGGTTACCGTCACCAATTAATCTTAACTCAATAGTAGGTAAAGATAGTTATATTGGTAAGTCACCATTGGGACCTTCAAATATACCTGTTATTCCTCAACATGATTTTAGTAATTATTTAGGTCAGCCAGTGATTTGTGGGATTACTTTGATAGATGTAATTGGTAATTTATATGTGGAATTGGGGAGCGAAGCCGGAATAAGTATTGCTCCGATGATGATGGTGAGCGGACATAAAAGAATTGTGAAGACTCCGATAGCAGGGAATAAGTATCCGGGAACAATAAAAGAGCTTATTACTCTTGACGATTATAGGATAAGGATATGGGGTGTGCTGCTGAATAAGGATCAACGTTTTTATCCGACTGATGAACTGGATATACTGAAGATGCTTTGGAATGTGAATACTCAGATACAGATGAAATGTGAGATCACGAATGACTTGTTTCAAAACATAGTGATAGAGGATATAAAGCTTGATGAGCTGCGAATGAAACCGGGTGTACAGTTTTATGAGATTAATGCGATATCGGATGGTTTTATGCTTGGGGAGGATTTGGATCTTTTGACGAAGGAAACAATTTAACCCCACCCTTCCCTCCCCTGAAATGGGAGGGTAAGACAAAAAATGAATTACGAATTACGAAAAAAATACAATTACGAATTACGATGTTAGAGCCTTTTGTAACTATTATTATTAATAACAAAACACGGTTGTTTGGGTGTGTGGAGTTTAATATTAAGAAGGATGTTGATGACATCTCAACAAAGGGATATGTTGTGCTTCCACTTGCTTATTATTTGACTAATGAGGCTAACTTTAAGATTACTATTAGGGATAAAATAAAACCGGGTGACAGATTGAGTATTATAACAGGTTATGAGCAGGGAGATGCTCACGGTTTTGATATGTATGTGACAATGGTGAATGCGACTGAAATGGTGCGGATAGAACTGGAAGATGAAATGTATTTGTTCAGGAAGACTGCTGTTGTTTATAATGGTAAAAATGTAAAAGTTAAAGATATTTGTAATTATCTGGCAAATGCTGTGAATAGTAATCCTATGTTTGATAATCCTAAAATTACGTTGAGTAAGAATTGTGCTGACATGACTTGGGATGCTGTATCGTATAAAGGATCGGCAGCTGGATTATTAGCTGAGATGAAAGAGAAGATCTACCAAACTGTTAACTTTAACAGTGGTGAGCTTTATCTAGGTTTGCAGGAGCTGCTTTATGTTGGTGATAATACAAAGAAGATAAATGCTACCTACGGAAGAAATATAGTGAGTAATGATGTTGAGTATCAAACTCAGGAGTCGAAGCCTCTGGAAGTAATAATGAAGGGTAAGAAAAAGGATAACACTGAGACAATAGTCAGTTATGGGATGCTTGAATATCCAAGTAAGAATTATGTTATCAGAGATAATAGTAAAATAGCTGAAAAAGCCGGAATGGATGTGAGAACTGAAATGCATGCTGATATTACAGATGCTCCAACACTGGGTAAAATGGCTAAGACTTATTTTAATCTGCATTGCTATGATGGTTTTACAGGTACTATTACTTTATGGTTTGAACCTTTTGCAACACCAGGAGGAACTATGGTATATAAGAATGAGAACTACAGGGATAATGAGGGAAGCTATTTTATAAAGGCAGTTGAGTATAAGTTTACGACTGATGGAGGGTTGCGGCAGGTGGTATCACTTGGTCAAAAATTATGAATTATGAATTATGAATGAAAACATAAGATAATGGCAAATACAGCTCAGGTATTAAAAGCATTAAAGGATTTTTTGGATATTCATATAAGAATATGTTTTACAGGTAAGGTGTTATCGGTGAATGAAGATTATAATACTTGTGAAGTGGAGCATAATGATCTTGTTTACGAATGTAAACTTAAAGCTTCGGCTGATGGAGGTAGTCAGGCATTTGTTATATATCCTATTGTTGGTAGCTATGTGTTTTGTGTGAATGAAAACAACAGCAAAAACAGGTATTGTGTTTTAATGGTTGATAAGATTGATAAGATAGTAATTAATGGTGGTGAGAATGGAGGGCTAGTAATTGCTCCTAATTTGGTTGATCGTTTAAATGCTATTGAAAATGCTTTTAATGATCTTTTAAATAATTATAAAACTCATGTTCATACTTCAGCAGCTCCAGGATCTCCTACAACTCCTATTACACCGGTTGTGACAATGGGGACAATTGGGACTACAGAATTGGGGGATATTGAAAATATTAAAATAAAACACTAATGGCAACTGATATACTTTTAGATAATGATGGGGATTTATTGATAGTGG
>CAYRBL010000001.1:0-163048 GCA_964422385.1 uncultured Bacteroides sp. | reverse complement strand
CTGTCTCCAAATTTACCCCCAGCCTTATAGGGCGGGAAAGGGGTGCGTGTGGCACAACCTACCAAACAAAACAAAAATTAACATTCTAAATTTCAAAGCAATGGCTGAATTAAAAGAATTTGATTCCTATGAGGAATTATTGGAAGCTGCTAAAGCAGCGGGCATTAAAGACACTAAACTTGATGCTGCTATCGAGGCATACTCACTTACTGAAGGTGAAGTAACTTTTGGAAAAATTGAATTGGTCGAAGGTTCGGCAGCCCATATCCGTATGAAAACCGATAAAGGCGAATTGGTATCAATTAGCAACCTTATTTCTCCGGCGTCTTTCGTAGACGACAAAAAAGAAATTAAAGGTACGCAACAGATGACCAACCCTGACAAAGCAAGTTACAAAATGTGGTTTGTTTCAGGTAGCCGTTTAAACCCTGCATTTGCGAACGACCAAGCCAAATTGGCAATGTGGTTGAAAGACAAAAAATTCACAGTTGAAAAAATTGATGGGTTTGTTGTTCCTTACGTTGAAAAAGACGGAAAGCCCGATTTTGCCAAAACTGAAACCGAATTAAGAAATCGGGCAGTTCGCAAAACATTCCACAAATTAACAATTGCGGAATAACAAAATCAACAATCCTGCACATTCGTGTGGGATTGTTGGCTTTGCCAATTAGTATTTTTAACTAATGGGGACTGAGGAATTGTCCCTTAACTTAGTCTCCTTAACACCAATAAGTATTATGACTGAAGAACCAATTCGATTAGTCTATGGCTTGTTCAAGGACAATCAGATAACAACTGAAGAGGGTGAAGTAATTGAATGCATTACTTACACTCGTATCAAGAGAGAGATTGAAGGCAAGAAAGGTTTCTATCATCTTAAACAATCAGGTAGAATTAAGAACTGGACAGTCTTTGAATATATTCTTCTTGATGATAGAACTGCATTGTTGAAAGAGATAGAATAATTTCGAGATAGAAATTTGGTATGTGAGTGAGGGGAGGTGCGACTACCGCTGTCTGCCACACTATCAAAATACTTATCAAAAAATTATTCGCTCTTCAACTTCGAGAAAATTCGGTATATACTATCAAACACCAAATAGTATTTTTCCTTAATAAATCAACTGCTTAAAAGTTTGGCAGTATAATCTAAAAAGAACCAGAAGGCTAGTATCATTTTTGAAATAGAATGAAAGCTCAACTTCATAATTAAACTCGGGATAATAAAGCAGCTCTTATACCACGGAGTATAGCTTTAGTTTAAACCCAATAGTATGTCCCATTGTGGTAATGGTATATATGGATCAGTAAGACAATGTTCTTGCTCATACTCTTGATCGGAGGACATTTCGAATTAACCTTGAATCGTAAGGAGTTGATTTGGTTTGTTAAATCTAAAGACCAACGTGGCGCATTCCGAGAATTAACTCGGTCGTGATCACGCTGGTCTTAATTATGTTTTTAAATTAAGTCGAGCCATTGAGCCGACATCTACCGCGTTGTGCGGCTAACATTTAAAATCGTAGTACATTCCCGAAGATAAACAGCGTAACGATTAAGCTGTGGAAGATATGGGCGTTAGCAGTCAAAGGACTACACTGCTAGCAGAGTGAGTTGTCTTACCTATATATTCAAAGATATGTAGGGTTATTGTATTCAATTTTCACTGGTGACGACCAGAGTTAAAAGATTATAATAATTATAGAACTGAGTTATTACATAACAACTGAGTAGCTTAACCTAAAGCTCTGTTATGATAGGATAATAAATCGTGTTCCTTTGTAGTTCAAGACTCATAAGAACTAAAACTTTCTTTCTCTTAATCGACGTAAGCCGACCGGGAAAGAAAACAAGAATTAGAAACAAGGCTGAATACTAAGTGTGCGTTCTCGCATACGATGAGATCCTTGTTTGAAACTGGCTCGCTAAGCTGCCTAACTAATTCTTTTCAACTCAACTAGATGAGTATAAATAGTTGTTAAGTCTAGTGCGTTATACTTTTGTATAGGTCAAACCCCAAAAAAGAAATAAAATGAAGGCAAAGTCTTTAGTATTACTTTCACTCTTAATTCTATTAAGTAGTTGTGAAGAAGTTGCAGCAGCTTCTGGAAGTATCTTTTCAATAGTGGTATATATTTTTCTATGGATTGTAGGAATTGGTATAGCACTTATAGTTCTTTACTGGATTATAGTATTTCTTGTGAATCTATTTTTCTGAATCCCAAAACTCAGCCAGGTTGTTTGTTTGTCGTGCATTTAGTAAAAAGAACGATGGTGTAGAGAATCAAATGTCTACTTTAGAGTACCCGAAAACTCTTGTCTAATTTACCAGTGTGAGTAATCACACTGGTTTTAGTTTGAAACCCCAAAACCCAAAATAAAAATGAAGAAGTACATTATTGAAGTAGAAACTTACGTGAATCGTAAGACAACTCAAGCTACATTCACAACGTTTGAAGATGGCTTAGCTGCAGCTAGATTGTTAACTGAAATGGTTAATCATATTGGTTGGACAAGACATGAGACTGTTAAAGGAGTTATACATCATTCAGATACTTATTTTGATTTGTATCTGCAAGGAAATATTTCATTACATCCAATTGAAAATCCTATAAAAGATTAACCCCTAAATACAATCATATGGCTTCAGTTATAGCAATCACCGGAAAGAAAAAAGTCGCTGTATTTACAGGACTTCCCCATCAAGTCGCTGCAGCAATCAGAAGAGAGTTAGCAGCTTCAGAAGAGAACTTTGACATGTTGGGCAACACTGTATGTAAATACAGATTATGCACTAAGTAACAATTTGGGGTCCGAAAACGAGTAATCGTGAGTAGGACCCTTAAGTTTACAGTTATGGCAAGGAAAAGACCTGATAGGACTGCAATGCATTCCTGGATTAATTGGCCTAATAAAGGAAGAAAGAAATGTTTAAGTTGTGGTTGTATTTGTACCATAACTACATGTAATTACAAACATGTAAGTTCTTATGAATTAGATGGTATTGTATCAACAGAATATATACCTTGTAAAAGTAAGTTATGACAACATATTATTTCTACTTAGGATTAACTCCTCAAGGCTTCAAAGGCAAACAATTTGTGCGAGTAGTTACTTGCAAAGATCCTAACGTGGATGGTTTAGAAACATTCACTCAACACATAAACTTAGATGGCCGTTTTGAGCCACGAGTAGAAGACATTAAATATAGAGAATTATAAGAACTCGCTGAAATGAGATTTTTGATTAGTCATGGTTTATTAAGTCTATAATGGGTACGCTCACAGAGCACAGGAAAGATACTAATAGAACATAGTTTATACACAATTTGCATAATGACGACAGCCGAACACTGTGAAGTTAGTAGGCTTTCAATTAAACCCCAAAACAAAGAAATATATGAAAAAGTCAACATTATTCTGGACAGCTTTAGTATTAGCTCTAATTTGCATAGTAGCATGCCTTATGTTTACATTAATCTTTTTTACGACTAATGATTCAGAAGCTGGAGCTTATGGTCTATTCTCTGCATTACTTGCAGCACTATGTTTTTTCCTAGCTAATGTAGCATTGAATCAACATGATTAAGCTCATCCAATGCATTGATAAATGCGCGGTGTATGCAGCCACTGATATGCAGGTATCGGGCTTCATATGTCGCGCAACTAAGTATTTGTTCGTATTCCCAGGTGAACACTATTTGCAATTTAATTGCACTGAAGAAGAACTTGGCTCTGTCCTTGATAATCCTACAGAATTATATAAAAAAATTAAACAATATCATATCCCAGAACTTAAATTAACACATTAAAATGGATACATCAACTGACTTATACTCGCAACATCGTACTAAACTCGATGGAACTCCAATACATTTAAGAGTGTTGGAAAATCGTGGTATTGAAATGCACGCTCCAGATAGAGTTGTGCCTTTGTACATTCCTGGTAAAGGACCGCAAATAGCTAATATAATGGACTTAGAATTAGAAGAAGGCCTTATGGTTGATTCATTCTTGGACGATGTATTAGTCTTTCAACAAGAACATCCTGAGTTATATCAGTAATATTTTCTAATAATAACAAACAAAATCCCAAAACAAAATGTTGAATCAACAAATTATTGATATCTGCAATTCAGGATTGACAGTATCGAACTTATCCAGGCAGTTGAGAATGCCATTTCTAAATCACGTCCATTTGACCACACTCAAAAAGCTGATGTTAAAGCATGTGGTATTGACAAAGTATTACTTGACAAAAATGGCACGCACACTCGTGGTACCAGCACGTTCTCTGAACAGGTTGAAATCATGGAAGAAGAACTCCCTAAAAGAGAAATCACTTTCTTGTTTGCCGGGCAAAATCAAATGCTTCAAAGGGTGACAAATCATCCAATTGGCAAATTGATTATGAGTCAAATCATGGGGGATGATGATTAATTCTCATCTTCAATAACAGATAGAGTGGTACTCTAGTATGTGAGACTCATCGGAATAAAACCAGACCGAGCCTTTTAAGGCTCTCTACACAGTATGATACTAACTGAAAATAAGTATTAATGTATTCAGAATGTTCGCACAGCAAGGATCGCAACCTTCATAATCTGAATATAAGACTCGACATTAGATATTAACTTCTGGACGAAATCGAGCACATAACAGTTTCTAACGGTCTTACTGTTATATTTTTAACAATTAAAATTAAATAATTATGGATTTAGGAGTAGCTATTAATGTTGCATCAAATGCACATTTGGGGCAATTCGATAGAGGTGGAAATCCTTATATACTTCATCCACTTTGGGTGATGCACAAAGTTAGACATCTTGGAACTAAATACATGATTGTTGCAGTTCTACATGATGTTGTTGAAGATACAAGTATTGATTATGAGTATCTTAGAGAATTAGGATTTAATTTCGAAATCATTGAAGCATTAAAACTTCTTGACCATTCAGATGAATCTGTTCCTTATGAACAATACATTGAGAAATTAGCTACAAATCAAATAGCTAGAGAAATTAAACTTCGTGATTTAGAACACAATAGTAAAATCACACGTCTTAAAGGTCTTAGACAAAAAGACTTTGATAGACTTACTAAATATCAAAAAGCTTATCAGTATTTAAAAGAATATCAATCTTAAAATAAATTATTAATCTTACAAACAAAGAACATTATGTCAAGTTTAAAAGAAATCAATGGCAGATATTATAACTCTGCTAATGTAGTTATGCTTCCTACAAAAGATTTAAAAGCACCTATTTTATGCAATTTAAAAGAAGATTATATTCAATATTTTTCTAATGAATATTGGAGTAATGACAATCTAACTAAAAGACATCTTTATATTACTTCTGATGAAAAAATTAAAGAAGGTGAATATGCTATTGTACCAATGTTAGGTGGCGGATTTGTTGCAGCATTAATTGTTGATATATCTAAAACAGGTTATGTCATATTTGGTAATTATGCTAGATTAATAGATTTAGGTTGTCAAATATCCGAATGTAAGAAAATCATTGTTACAACTGATAAATCTTTAGGATTACCACAATCATCTCAGTCATTTATTAAAGCTTATATTGAAGCTTATAATAGTGGTAAACCTATTACTAAAGTTATGGTTGAAATTGAGCCAGGAGGTTCTTTTACAGATTTTGATACTAAAGAAATTGTTATAATGAAACAAAGACTTAAAGTAGATAAAGACAACTATATTACTATTAAACCAATTAAAGATAGCTGGAATAGAGAAGAGATTCCTTTTCAAACAATTAAATCAATAATTGACTCTATTAAAAATTCTGACATAATACAAACAAAAGAGTTTGATATGAAATTAGAATTATTGGATAAATGGATTGAAGAAAATTTATAAACCCCAAATACAAATGAGAACAATTGAAGAGCTATTGAAAGTTCTAACGAGAAACTATCAAAGAAGAATTAATGATTTGAAAGATTTATCTGGAGTATGTTATGAAGCTCTTGATATTTACAGTTTTCAAAATCTTATTCAATTTGACGAATACGAAAAATTAAAAACATTTATTAGAAGCAATCGTCCAAAATTCTATAATAAGTATTATGATAAAAGACAAAAGCACAATGCGTTCTATTGGCCAAGAGGTGAATTTGAACAACGTCAGCTTTGGTTAGATCATATGCTTAATAAGAAATGGAAATTGAAATTGTTTGACTATCGCTATAATCGTGGTCATTATGAAATTGACTAAATGCCCTTACTCAAAACAACCGTGTGTTATACATACAAACAAGAACGAAATTGATCCCTTTGAGTGTTATGAAAGTTGTGGACTTTGTAACACCAAACGCAAAATGGTTGACTTCACCAAACTCATTGAAGTCGTTAGAAAATTTATTTAATATGAAAACAATTGGAATAATCCTTGGGATATTAATAGCTATAGTTTTACAAATTCCTTTAATGATAGTTTATTTTAGGCCTGAACAAAAGGCAATAGACTTCTGGATGATAGTGGCTATATTTATTACTTCTTTCTTTTCTCAATTAGCCGGACATAAATTTTATTACTGGTTTACTGAGGATAACAAATAACTGCTCAAAGAATCCCTCCTTTTTTTGCAGCAACAAAGCCTGTCGTGATGAAATATCTCACGGATCTTAGAAATCAGGCATAACAGCAGGTTCTCAAATCTTACTGCTGTTTTTAATTTGAAACTCAAAACACTCAAATATATGAAAGTCAAAACATTATTAATGATTATTTTATTAGTTATTGTAGCAATAGCTGATATTCGTTTTTGTATTATCTATGGTAATCCATTCAATTATATGGAAGTAAGAGGTAACATCTATTCTGCTTTTACGATTACTACAATACTTTGTTTTGGAGCTGTTATAATTGCATCTTTTATACGTTTTAAGTAATGTTGATATTTGGGATAAAAAGTTATGGTAATATACAATGCGTAGGTAGTATTATCTACATTAGTTAAGCCCGCTCTAGTGGTTACGCATTGTTTTTCTAATAAATACAACTTTCTAGAGTAACGTTCTCAGTGAAAAGGGATAGTATTAGCACCGTATGAACCAATTATACAAGGATGAGATCTTGTTAGCATTGGTAGGGAGACGCTGGACTAATACAAGTTGTATTTCTCATAATTAATCAAAAGAAGCGCGTAACTCTCGGGTAGCATATACAATATAAGAAGACTCTCTGAATTGACAGATTTAATTTTGGAATCATAATATAATAGGTGAAACTCTTTTATATTACCAATAAAGACTTGTGGAATGCGTTTGATTAATTTCTATACTTTGATAAATCCTGGATGTGTAAAACATAGTTGGATTAATACATGACTAGAAATATTGTATATTAAAGCTCTTAAAATCTAATGACTAAATGACAGAGGTTAAAGTCCCAACCGGCAGTTGCCATGCCTACCTCAATAAACGCAATAAAAAATTGGGTTGCTTGTCATTAGATCTCATAAAAAATCTCAAGGCGTCGAACCCCTGAGTTGGCTACAGTCTAATTAACTGTAGTAGCATCTTCATCTAGTGGTCGAGGATCCTCATTCGATTGGGGTACGGGAGTTCGAATCTCCCAGATGCACAAAAAGAATCTCTCAAATGAAGAAATAGTACGGTTTTCCGCTAGCTCAGAAGCTCGGTCAACCTCCTTTTCTGAGGGGAGGGGAGATTCTTTTCCAATATTAAAACAATAAATAAAAATTCTTATGAAATTGGTAAACAAATTATTTCTGAGTGCATTGCTCATAGAGTTCATGCTCTCATTTGTATTTCTAGCATTCACAAGTACCCAAAATCGACAAAATTTTGATTGGTCTATGTATTGTCTTATAAGTGCAATGGTTACAGCAATACTGTGGGCACTTGTAGTAGTTTGGTTTGATAAATAATAATTAAAAACAAAAAAAATTATGGGAGAGGGAAGATTTTTAGTGTCAAAAGCAAAAGAAGTTTTTAATGAGAAGACTCAGGAAAAAGATATTTGTCCAACTGGACGAATAGCAACAAGTTCTTCATTAAAAACCGCAATTGAATTAGGTAATCGTGCGTATTACGATACTGTTATCAGTGAAAAAAGAAGTGATGTTAAACCTATTACAGGTAGACGTTACAAGTAATAATTCAAAACAAAACCCAAAATGAAAGCAAAAGAAATATTCACAGCATGTGCATTAATAGCTGGCTCTGTATTAGCCGCTATTATTACTGTTGATACAGCAAAATCAAATAGCATTGTAAAACCTGTAAAACTACCGAAAGGTAGAAAACTAATAAGTGTAACTTGGAAGAGTTCATCTCCTGAGTATTTAACTCGTACAATGAATTCTAAAGATTCAGCCCAAACTTACACAGTCACTTCTTCTGATTTAAAAACAACTGATTTAACTATTATTGAAACAAAGTAATGAAAAAGAAAACACAGTATCTCCTGGGAACTATTTTAATAATAGTTTTACTTGTTATTTCTTGTAATAAAGCTGAAGAATGGGGTAATTGGCCTATTTATTTCTTTGGAATTATTGCTATCTTTAGTGGTACTTTATTAGCAAGTGAAATAACTAATCATAAATAAAATATGGACCCAATTAGATCAAAAATTATTGAAATATGTCTGGCAACAGACCTTGAAGTGGTTGACTTAGTCAAAGCTTTAGAAGCTGAGATTGCTAAACTACAACCCTTTGATCATCGTGAAGACCTTCCTGATTTTGAGGCTTGTGGCCTTAAAGAAGAAGAGATTCATCTTAATATTAAAATGCCTTTAACCTCTACAATGTCACAAATTGTAGAAGTTCTTGAACAGCAAGGAACTAAACGTCATCTTGCAGTAGGATTCTTTAAAGCCCTTATAGAAAATGGTGATGTTAAAAAAGTCGATAAACATGGTCGTCCTATTAAAGACGATGACGATAGTGACTTGGAAGATTTTACTCGACATTTATTAGGTTCAGGAAAACGCCCAGGCAATCCACTTGAAGACCTTTTAAAAATGATGGCAGAACATATGGGATCACGAGATGATGACGATGGTATTCCAGATAGTCCTAAGAGATGTCGACAAGAAGACAACAGCGAATGCTGGAAATGTCCACATAAAACAATTTGTACTAAGTTTAAATAATGCTTAAAGATTCATTATTACTTACGATTCCTCCAGATACATTATCTTATAAAATCCAGATGATTAACGATCAATACACTCAGACTGACCATGTTGTTGGTACAGGTTTAGTTGCGTTATGGGTACTTGGATTATTATATACGATATTTGTATTTAAGAGATAAAGATATTGTTGCTTAATTAGCTATGAAAGCGACGATGAAGGAATAAAAATTGAGCCTTCCGAGGTGCACTAACATTGCAGAGAGAGCGAAAGCCTAATTCAATTTGATTTATTCCTGATGAGGTTAGAGAATCCCTCGGAAAAATCCGAAATACTGTCAGTAATGGCAGACGTGTTATTCCCTTGAGAAAGGAAATGTGTCAAACGCACATAGTAAATTATCTGGAAGGAGATTTTATTAACATGAACTCGCTCACCATTACCCTACTCTTGAGATTAAACAACTATTTTAATAGAAGTTTGCAAAGTAAATCAAGACAAGAGGGTGCTCAAATTAAATTCAAACCCAAAAATGAAATTAAAAAATCTTTTAATCGTTCTGATACTAGGTATTGGAATGGTTGCGTGCAGCCCATCGAAAAGTGAGCAAAATCGTGTTGTTAGTTCTTATATGCAACAAACAACTATTTATCAATTTCACACTGTGTATCGTTCTAGTGCAGGTATAGATTCTGTTGATGTTTACATTGCAGCACAGGATAAGTATAACGCTGAAAGACTTTATGATAAATTCATGAAGGAATCTAATTCCGAGTTAAAAATGGTAAGCATGGCACAAAAAGAAATTGTGTTAACTAATCATCAATTTTATCCATACGAATAAAAATTTACGACTCTTCGAGAACACATACTAGGACTGTTCTCTCATAAGTGCACTCTGTTCGGTTGCTCACACTTTTTATAGCGTATGCTGATCCCGATTGTAAATTTTTTCTTTTAATGGAAGTATCAGCGACGTGATATTAGAATTAACGAAGGTATCTACACTATATGCTCCTTCTGCTTCCATTTACTCATATCCGGGATGATCCAGGTGTGAATCCACCTGCCCGGTCCAATAACAATCAATGCTACCTCGGCTTCTGTAATGAGGTACCCTAGACAAATAAGTCCGAGCATAAATTAGGGATTGATTGTTTCCACATACCCAACTGTCAGGGTTGCCCGTAAAGCAATGACAGAGTTAAAAGGTATACTCACTAGACGAACAATCTCCCGAGTATAGATAGTAATATCTGGAGCGCATGCTACCTTAGTATATTCATGCCCGTTTAAAAGTTAAGATAGGTATCTCTGCCACTTAATTACGTCTGCATAATCAAAGAGAAAACTCGTGTGCCAGTACTTGTGAACACTTCTCTAAACTCTAGCGATAGAGTGAACACGCGAGGATACATGATTAGGTGTTCCCCCTGCTGGGTCATAGCACTGTGTGGCTCGAGATTGCCCTAAATTTCTCAATGGTGTTTGCTTTCCAACCGTTTCGCTTACTGCGTCTAAATTGGAGCCTGATTTCGGGAATGTTAGCCGAACCCAGCTTGGTAGGTAACACATATAAACTAAGAGTTTGTTACCGTGGTGAAAAGCCGTTGCTTTAAAGGTTGCATTGTAACGTTAAATGGAACCTTTGTTTTTAAAAAATTAAAATTATGCTAACAATTAAAGAACAGATAGAAATCTATAAAGAAAGTAGAATACGTTATAAGATGTATTTTGACACTATGCATTGTGGTGGTATGTGCTGGGCTATTAATATAACCCTTAAGGATAAAGGCTATGATTCTGATATGTATTGTATTGATGACTTCTTGCCAACATTTACTAATGAAAATGTTAGGGCCTTATCTGTAAAAGATAGATTTGAAACTCCACGAAATCCGATTGCATTGGATTATTGGTGGGAAGTTCCTAACTCTAAAGTTCGATTGTCAGCATTTGACTCATTTATAAAACAATTAGAAAATGAACCAAAATGATCTAAAACATGGAATGAAAGTTACATGTAAATTAAAAGGAATTGTAATTGATGATGCAAAAATCTCTATTGACAGTGAAGGTGCTATATTTATTTGCCAAAATGAAAAATCAGGAAGTGGCACTAATAATAAGTTAGGTTATGATTATTCATGGAATATTTATCATCCAAGAAGGTACACTGATGGTACTAGAAGAACTATGCCATTTGATAAACAATTGACAAAAGAAGGTATTGAAGTGACTAAGTTAAAGGTAATAAAAACAGTTGATGATATTATAGGTAAGAAGCCAGTAAAAGTTACAGCACCTCTAGCAGTTGACCCTTTTAACACTTTGAAAACTGATGAAGAGGATCATACGATTAAACCTGCAGAAGATTTACCAGTATTTACTTCTGACCTTGACTCAAGTTCAAAAGAACTATTAAAAAAGAAAGCACCACGTATTTAAAATAAAATTATGACAACACTTGTTTGGATATTTTTTATTATGGCAGTAACTATATCTGCCTTTATTTCTGCCAAAATCACATCATGGAATGTGAAAAGGTTAAGAAACAAAGAGTTGCTTAAAAAAGTAACTCCAAAAGACGACAGTAAATCTCCGGGAACTAAATAGATCCGAAGTATGTCTAGGCTAGTTAGGCTAAGTACTAAAGTACTATTGGTATGCCATTAAGCGGGTTCGATTCCTGTGCTAGCTGCATTCTGTTTTGGGTTTCCAATCCCCCTTCGGAGGGTGCGGGAACTCATTACATCTCAACGTATGCCTACGGCGGTAGGATATGGATTTAATTATTAATTTCAAAACAAAAAAGAAGATGAACAAATTTGCAAAATTACTGTCAGGCAGTAGCAAAGAAATCCGTGGAGCAAGAGCAACAATCCTTGCAGATGATGCGCGTTTTGCGCAAGAAGAACTAGTGAGAAATCTAGAAGCTGAAAAACGTGAGTTGAATCGTAAATTGGTCGCAGCAACAGACCTTTATCCAGAAAGTGAATTGTCACTTATGGTAACTCGTAAGGATTTCGATCCTAAAGCTTGGACAAAAAGAATCCAAGAATTAAAAGTTGCAATAGCTGAAAAACAAGTTGAACTTGATTTAGCTACAGAAACATTTACCGAATGGTTCGAGGACGACAAATCCAAAAAAGAAGCCGGTTCTGATAAATAACCAATTGTTTCATAATAACTAAACATCCTATGATAGCGAGGGATGTTCAATTTAATAAGATTAAAAATTATGGAAACAATGTGGAGATTTAAAACAGAAGAAGAAATTAGAGCTGAAGGACGTTGGGTAGATAAAGCCCCCCATGGATGGAATGGTCGAGGTGAAATGAATAAATATCTAGGACAACCTGTTCCTCAAGATAAAATTCCATACTGTGAAAAAGGTATGGGGTTTGATTTTCGAGATACTGGTGGTGATTCTTGGGTATTTAATGCATGGAACTATAAGAAAGACGAATCTAGCTCAGCTACAAAAATACCTTGGCCAGTCCAAGGAAAATGTCAAACTGTAGACCCTCGGGTTGAGCAGTTTTTGATGAAGAAATTTGGGAAGTCCAAGTATAAAACAACAAGAGCGCAAGCTACTGGTGTTGCTTGGGACGCAGGAACATATTGGTGGGTAATGGGTTATAATAAATCCGCTAAACCATCATACAGTTTAGGACAATTAGCACATCATTTCTTTGGAGATGAAAGTACAACAGCAGTTGGAACTCCTTCTATTCCAAATAAATGGTCTATTAAGGTTACTAGAGAAAATAAAGTAACTTTAGGTAAATGGCGAAGAGACGCAAGTTTACCTGTCTCTGCTATTGGAGGTTATCTTTTATCTATGTTTAATGACGCACGTGGTTGGCATAGTAGTGATTATAAATCAGAATATCCAGAAATTACTTTTGAACAATTTAAAGAACATGTGTTAGGAGAAAGACCTACAGCATGTGTTGAAGTTTCTTATGAGCTATTAAAGATTGGTCAAAAAGTAAATTTACAAGGACTAAGTTATGAAGTCCATGGGTATTATTTAAATAATCTTGGTGGAGATAACTCTAAGATTTTTAGCCAGCTTGGTTTAAATAAAAGAGAATTTACTGGAAAAGTTTTAGGATATGAATGTGGTGGAGATTTTCCTGATGTAAAAACTATGGAAGATTTATCCAAGTTAGTACAAGCTTTAAGAGTAGAAATTGCTATTAAAGAAGGTAAATCAGTCGCAGTACAAAATCTTGAAAGACTTACTAAGTTTGAGAAAGATGTTTGGTATTATATTAAATGTCTTAGTATTGAATATTGGGTTAAGTGTGACCATAGTGCTAGTTCAAATCATATCTATGCTTCTGAATATATAGCAACTCATAAATACAGTAAGTGTAGTGGTGGATTACATTTTGAATCAGATTCAATTGTAAGACTTGCTACCCAAGAAGAACTTGCTAAGTATTTACCTGTAGGACATAAGGATTTGGTAACAACTCCAGATGCTCCTGAGCCAAGACAATTTACTGCACACGAAATTAGTGAGGCTACTAGATCTGAAGCAACTAAAACAAAACCTGGTAAAACTGGATTAGGAGATTCTCATGATTCTATTATTAAGATGACATTATCTGAAATAGAAAGTCTTTCTCAATTAGGCACTCTAATGGATGGCTGTGCTACTAGAAGATCTGCAGTAATGGGATATGATTCATGTGATAATATTTCTACTAAATCAAAAGGTAAAGAAACATATATCTCTGATGCTAAGTGCATGAGCTGGGAAGAACAAATCGCTGAGATTAGAAAAGCTCAGGAATATGCAGAGGAAGTGGCTTTTACGGAAACATTTAAGGCATGGCAATCTCATCCTGTAGAAGAACGTAATCTTAAATTGATTGGTTCACGTAAACGATAAAAATACAAGGTGTGGAGAAATCCACACCTTTTTTATATAACTTTAAATTTAAAAAGCTATGGATTACTATGATGAAAAAAATGAAAGGCTTCATAAAGAAATGCAAGTAGCCTGGAAGTTTGTGAAAAAACATTGGCTCATTATTCTCGTAGTAATTGTAGCCTTATCATTAATTCTCTAATTAAAAGGAAGAGTATGATTGACAGAATGAAACTGTTAGACACATTATTAGACAATCAAGACCTTAATGACGAGGCCTTAGTTGTTTTAATAGAAAATGAAATTGCAGCTGGTATAGCTTATAACCATAAAGCCGAGCATACTCGTGATGCTTGTGGTATTAAGGAAGGTGATAGGGATACTAGCATTTTATCGAAAAAGTATTCAAAGACTTCGGAACAAGTGAAGGCTACTGAAGAAACTTTTTCAAAACGGGAGTTAGCTTATATGTTTGTTGTTTCTCACATAAGATCAAAAGGCATAGAAAGAAAATTAGAGAGTTTGGAGGAATTACTCCAGATGATAACAAAATCAGGATTGGACAAGAAAAAGTAAGAAGATGAGTGGATTAAAAGACATGTCGTTAATGTTAGCCGCTATGATGGAAGAAGAATTCCTAGTTGATCAATTAAAATCAGACATAGCAAAATATGATGCGGCAAAAAGTAAAGAAGAAAAAAGTGAAGCCTTTGACAGATTGACAATGGGTTGTACACTAATTTTGAGTAAACGTGTAGCTCCAGATATGGATGCAGCAATACGTGTGAGTAAAGAAATGGAAGCCCGTGATAGAATGATGGGCCTTTTTCAAAGTGCTGACGATTTAAAAAATTAAAAACAATGGCTATATATTCGATTACAATTGCAGGTGTGGAAGTACCAGTACTTCGTAGTTCTGGGCAAGAATTGGTATTAGAAAACCAATTAGTTCTCTTAGTACCTGGACATATTCAGGTAAACAAAGAAGGTGACGACGATTTCAGCATTAATGATGTTTGGGATATTCAAAAAGCCTTAAGTAAACAGACATTAACTCGTACAGAAACATTGAGGGAAGAAACTTCTTCTGATGATTTTGACGAACCCCATGTAAAATAACTAAAAATTAACAAGATGTTCGACAGCAAAAAAACTTCGCTATTTAGCAGTGCCGCAAAGCCTGCATCTGAATCGGCTAAAACTAGCACGATGGTCTCTGATAATCCATTTGTAAAAGCTGGATTAAAAGAAAGTTCTAAAACAACAGAATTGGGAAATGGTAGTCTCAAATATACGAGTTCTGGCAGCGATTTTGTTGATCAGTTCGGTAAAGTGACGAACTATAAAAAACCGAGATCTTACGCAGAAATCTCAAAGGACATGAGTATTTTGTTTGCACAAAACAAATTACTGACTTTGGCTTTGACATTCTACATCCGTATGATCACTCGTGTTGTGCAATTCTTTAATGGGGATAAAACCTCAACTACTCAACGTGGTCAAGGATTGAAACATGAAGGTATTTTCAGAATGATTTGGTTAGCTATTAACGCTAAAGAAACATTTTGGAAAAATATCACTTTATTCATTTCTGTCGGGAGTTGGAAAGATATCATTACGATGCTTTCTTATGACCTACAATATAATGGATGGAAAGACCGGCAACTGGACTGGGATAAATTCGGTGCTCTAATTCTTGCAGGATTGGAAAACCCTAATACTTCCAATTTAGTTAAAAAGTATTTACCACAGATTAAATCTAATTCTCAATGTAAAACATTAGAAGCGCAAGCTGATAATATGATTGCGAAATGGATTTGTTCTTTAGTATTTGGCACTAAGGGTGAAGAAACCGGTTCTACCTATAAGAAATATCGTAAACTGAAAACTTCAGGCAATGCTCACGAATGGCAGAAATTAATTTCTCAGAAGAATCTTCTGGCTATTGATTTCAATACTGTTCATGGTCGTGCACTTGCACAATTAGTTTCCGGTAAATTCTTAGCCAAAAACAAATTGGAAGAAAAGTATGAAGCTTGGATTGCATCTAAGCCAATTGCTAAGTACACCGGCTTCGTTTATGAATTGTTCCTACCTTTAGGTTCAGGACATAGACAAAGTACAAGTGGTTTAAAACCGTACCAAATTGATACAATGAACAAACAGTTCCTTGGGTTAATTGAAACTGCTAGAAAAGGTTTAAAAGGACAAAATCCTTTTATTGTTGTTGTTGATAGCTCTGGCTCTATGGGTGGACAAGTTCCTGGAACGAAATCTACTGCATACTCGGTAGCTAAAACAATGGCACTATACTTTTCTTACTTATTGGAAGGAAGATTTAAAGATGCATTTCTTGAATTCGATAGCCAAACAAGAATGAAAGTATGGAAGGGCTCCACACCAGTAGAGAAACTCTGTAACGAATATTCTAGTATTAACGGCCATACAAACTTTTTATCAGTTGCCGATCATTTTGGTGAAATATTAAAACAAGGTGTTCCTGAATCTGAGTTCCCAAGTGGAATCTTATGTGTTTCGGACGGTTGCTTTAATGGTTCTGGTTATGGGTCAATGGGATCCTCTGCAAACAAATCAAACTTCAGACAATTACTTGAAAGACTAAGATCCTTTGGCTTTAGTAAAGAGTATGTGGATAACTTTAAAGTAGTTCTTTGGGATGTTCCTAATGGCTACTATGGTAAAACACAAACTGCCTTTGAAGATTTTGCAGATGCTCCTAATTTATTCCATATGTCAGGTTTAGATGGCGCTGCCATTGCATTCTTGACAGGAGTTGAATCTCCAACAGGCGAAACCACTACTCCTAAAACATCTGAAGAATTATTCCTGGCAGCAATGAATCAGGAAGTTCTCAACATGTTAGAGGTATAATTAAAGGGGAGCTAGGCTCCCCTTTTCTTTAAGAGCTTTCTTAAACCAAAAATAAAAACAACAAAAAACAAAAAAAAAATGAAAAAATTCTTTTTATTGGTGATATTAGCAACGATAGTTTCCTTCACCAGTGCTAACGCACAATCGATTTCTGTAACCGTAAACTCAATTGATTTGAAATACGGCGGTCTTGACGCTGCAAAGTGGTGTCCTCCAGGAAGCGTAGTTAGCGCAAATGCTTTAACTCGTACTATTACTATTAAGAAGGACAATGCTCAAACTTTTCAAGCTACTCTCAAGAGTGTGACAAAAGTGAAGGGCAATTGGGTCTTCAGTGGTGTAGCAAGTGATAAAGAAATAAAGAATGCTAAGGTCGTTTTAACTCTTTTGTCTATGACAAAGGCTAAAGTTAAAGTGACTCTTACAAATGGTAAAGTGTATAGGCAAACAATTTCTATATAACTTTATCTTAGTGGCATGCAGCAATCCTAAAAAAAAACAAACTACACTATGTAATCGTTAATTAGAGATCGTGATTAAGTCACGGCAAAACTTCAATCTTTTAATAAAGGGTATATACTTATTTTCCTCTTGCCACTAGAAAAACTATAGGAGGGTTTTAGTTACTTTATTAAAAGATTGATTTTATAAAACAAATGGGGAAGCAAATGTAATCTGTATAGATTACTAACTGCAATTACTAAGGTAAACTTTGGTTCGACTCCAAACTTCCCCGCCATAAGATTAGTTACAGCAATTTTAATCAAACACAAATCTTCTAAATTTGACACGTTGAAAAAGCTAATCTGATAAGGTATAAAACAGCAACAATGTTAAATAACGATCCTAAGGTAGCTACCTAACCGAAATGGTTACAGCGAATATATACCTAGTAGGTTAACACGAAACGGTATCGTGTCCAGTGATGTACGCATTATACGGCGGTCGTAGAAAAACAATTTATACCTGACAAGATCTCGTCAGCAAAACTTAATAAAATATCGCGTTTCTCGCAATTAGTTAGCTAGGTACAGTTAGAATACCTGAGATCTGAACTCCCAAAAACAAAAAGATATGACAAAACAAGAACAATTATTAATAAAAACAGTGATTTCTAACTTAGAAAAATCTGATTTTATTGCCTGGACTACCAGAGATTTAACACAGTGGTCAGAGTTTGCCAAAAAAATGCAAGCCACCATTAGACAAAATGTTCCAATCTTGAAAACTCTTATTCATGAGGATTTTCAAGAACATACTCCTTCTGCAGGAGATGCTGCAAAAATACCAAGCCCAAGTGGAGTGGATATGATGCATGAAACTGCAAAATTGGCACAAAAACATGATCCAAATAAACCTTGGAACTAAATTAAAAGAGCACAAACAGCAACAATAACCAATTATTTTTTTTTATTGAGAGCAAAAACGAGACGGGTTCGAATCCTGTCGCCCTATGGCCGTGGCATCTGGTATGGAATAACGGAGTGCTCTGTAAATTGACACTTTTTAAAATTAAATATAAACAAAAATGGAAGATCTTCATGATGAAGTTGTAGTTATCCCGACAGGGGGAGCTATAGCACCGATTCCTGATACAGCCGCATTTGGCGTATCATTGAAAAGAAGTTATTCGCAGATTCGTAAGGATCGTGCAGATGACTTGACGCGTAAAACGTACATTAAGTACAAAAGAACTATCGAAGATTTGGATGAAGAATTGTATTCTTTACAAATGGGTCAGGAAAATATGCTTGACTTAGCTCCAAATCATACGCAAAGTCTTGTAGTAGCCGGCGATTTCGACGCAGCTGATTACATGAAAACTGACTTGGATCTTAGCTGGAAAATCCGCAATAAAAAGATTCAGGCAAATATTGCACGTGAGCGTTGCAATTATCTTTTCGGTACTGATTATCCACTATTAGAAGTAAAATACTAATGGGAAGTGGAGGTTATTCAGTAAGCGACAGACAAGTTCGTGCACAGGCTAGTGGTTATTACACTAAACCAACTCACGAAGTGTTTACAGCCAAACATATGAATGAGGGTATGAACCCTTATGGTGTAAAAATCAGAGAATCTCGTGATTCTTCTGAACATCCAAACAGTTTGGCAATTATCATTGCTTTGGACCAAACAGGTTCAATGGGCTATATGCCACATCATCTAATTAAAGATGGTCTGCCAACTCTTATGTCTGGTATCATTGAAAACGGAATACCTGATCCTCAGGTAATGTTCTGTGCAATTGGTGATGCTCATAATGGAGAAGAAGCTCCTTTTCAAATTTCTCAATTTGAATCAAGCGATGCTTTGTTAGATCATTGGTTGGAAAAAGTATATCTTGAAGGTAATGGTGGAGGTAATGGTGGAGAAGATTATTCTTTTGCACACTACTTTGCAGCTAAGCATACTTCAATTGATTGCTTTGAAAAACGTGGTGAAAAAGGTTTCTTATTTACTATTGGTGATGATAAACCTCACAGTGCAATCACTGGTTCGATGTTTAAACATTATCTTGGTGAACCGGAAGGCTCTCAGAAAACAGCGATTGAAATGATTGCTGAAGCAAAAAAGATGTACAATGTATATCATATTCACGTTGGCACAGAGGAAGCCAGTGGTCGTGTTAAATCAACATGGCGTGAATTGTTAGGTGAAAACTTCATTGATTGCCCTCGCTTTGAAGAAGCACCAAAAATCATTGCTCGTATTATCGCTGATAATGCTCGCAAATATTCTGGATCTTTTAGTGAATCAATAACTCCAAGCAAATCAGATTCTTCAGAAACTCCGGTTTATGATGAAAGTGAAATGCTTTAAAAACAAAAACAAAAATGGGAATAGCACCTGACAAAAAAGGCGGATGGGAAGATTTAGAAACCCCTGCCGAAGCAGCAGCAGTTGTAGCAACTGAAACTGAAGAAGTAAAAGCTCCGGAATTTGACGAAAATTCAACCGTTGAGTAATGAGTTCTAAAGCTGTAATAGGCTTAGGATTCGGTGATGAAGGCAAAGGACTTACAACAAATTTCCTTTGCCTTCAAAATCCCAATGCTTTAGTTGTTCGCTATTCTGGTGGACAACAAGCCGGGCATACCGTTGTCTTAGATGGCAAACGGCATGTTTTCTCTAATTTTGGGTCTGGGACATTAAACGGAAATCCTACTTATTGGTCACAATATTGCACAGTGGATCCTTTCGGGTTATACAATGAAATGCAAATTTTAATGAAACTCGGAGTGCAACCTATCATATATATTGATGGTAAATGTCCTATTACAACTCCTATAGATAAAAAATTAAATCAATTACAAGATAGTAAAACTGGAAATGGCACTTGTGGTGTTGGCGTTGGTGCCACATTAGCAAGAGAAGAACAGTTTTATTCATTATTGTTTGAAGATTTATTTTACCCTTCTATAGTGGATATTAAATTAAATTTGTTTAGAAAATACTCAATAGTTGATGATGAACAAATTAATGTATTCTTACATTGTGTAAGATATATTATATCAAATCCTAATATTCAAATAACATACGGTATTCCAAAAAATAAAGAATTAATCTTTGAGGGTTCTCAAGGGTTACTTCTCGACCAACATTATGGTTTCTTTCCACATGTAACTCGTTCAAATACCGGTAGCACAAATATATTAGAGATGGGATTTATTCCAAATTTCTGGTGTATTACTCGTGCTTATCAAACGAGACATGGTAATGGTCCGATGACTAATCAAGACATCAAACATAACTTTAACTTGAACCCTTTAGAAACTAATGTTTTTAATAAATTTCAAGGAGAATTTAAAGTATCTTTGTTGGATGTTTCATTATTAGAGTATGGGATTATGAAAGACGCTATGATTAGCCGTCATCGCGATAATCTGGTTATAACTTGCTTAGACCAGGTACAAGATGATTTCAGATTAACTTATAAAGGCGAAGTATTTACATTTCATTCTGAAGAATTATTTGTAACTGCTATAAATGATATTTTGCAATTCAGATCCGTCTATGTAAGTTCTTCTGATCAATCACATAACTTAAAACAAATCAGATAAATATGTCAACAATACAAGAAGAAGTTGCCAAGAAAATTATTGGCAGTGGAACTACAGTTAAAGAAATTGTAGTAGACACTTTAGCACAAATTGAAATCAATCGCCGTGTTGAGTTAATCACTAAAGGTATCTCTAAACAAGATACTCTTAAAAAAGAATTCGACAAAATTAACCGCGATGATATTACAACTTACATTAAAGATGTTCCAACATCTGCAATGTCTGATGCCCGGTTCAAAGAAATTAAGAAAGCTGAAGAAGGTTTGGAAAAACTAACCAAAGCAATCGACAAAGCTTTGGAAGATAATACCGCTGATGCTTACAATAAACTTGGTGAGTTAGTAAAGTAATATGGGTTACCGATCGCTGAAAAGAAGAGCGATTACTATTGCGAATCACTCTTCGCAAGAAATAGTTCTTCGTGTTTATCAGCACTTAATCAATAAACATCAAGAATTTTGTACTTGTGACTATTGTAATATTCTCAAAGAGTATGTCCATCGAAAGAAAAGACTGACTCGTTATCATAGGTTATATGAGGATATTGGGGATGATGATACTTACAATACTTATTTACGAGAAAAAGCTATAATTCGTAGTTTGAAATTACAAAAAGACGAATTAAAAAAATTAAAATTATAAGGTGGATTTCTGCAACTTAATACACTACACTATGTAAATTAAGTTCAAAACCCGGAAATTACAGAAGTAATGAAACTTATATGGAATATTATTTAATAACTCTAATCGGCGGTATCCACCTGTACAAAGCTGAAGAGGTAAACATAATAGGAATTATAAGGGAAGTTATGGAGTAATTTCCAAAACAATAAAGTTAGTGGTCAGCATATTTACAACCGATAAAACTCGCTCCCATTGAGTTTCTGAATAGTGTACGAAGGATCAAATCTTCTGCGTATAGCAATATACTAGAGCACGCCTTGTAAAAGGAAGAAGCGGTAAGAGTCCGTTGAGGGAAAACACTAACTTGAAAAGAATGTATACAGCAAATCTAAACACTTGGTTAGGTTCCAAAATTTGACAGCAAATCAAATCGAGACGGTTCAAATCCGTTACAATTATTACATTCTGAAAAGAGTACATACAGCAAATCTAAACTATTATTTCAATTTGGGTTTGAAAGCCGCGGGTTAATATCCGCACAGTCCACTGGACTTTAAACGTACTCTGAAAAGTTTCGTAACAGCAATTTAAAAAGTTAAACTCTGCAAATATTAAAACAAAAAATGCGAAACTGATAAGATGAATTCAGCAATTAAATTAGAAAAAAGCCAGTCACGCTCGAGATTGGGGTTCGATTCCCTGCGCCCTTGCAATAATAAAGTACAACTAAGGGTGTCGTCTAATGGTAGGATGCGTACAATTCGAAAAAAATTCATCTGAAAAGAATAACAACAGCAATCAAAAAAAATACGACAGGGTTCTGTAGGTCAGTGGTTCGATTCCACTCTTTTCGACAATAAATAAATAAACGAAAAGTAGCTCAGTGGTTAGAGCGGCAGATTAGTAAACAAAAAATGTTATTCTGAAAAGAATTCTTGCAGCAATTATAAGATCACGCTTGTAACGTAGTGGTCACAGGTTCGAATCCTGTATCTTTAATCAGCGTAATAGCAAGAAGAGATTAGCTCAGTGGTAGAGCACTTATATCGAAAAAGGAATTCTGTAAACCGGGGATGCTTGGTATTGATTCACAGTTAAGAAATAATAAGACAGCAGAGGAATGCGCCCCTCTTAAATCAGGTACAGAAACAATAAATGACAAGAAAGTAATTTCTTTCGCTCGTCCAGTTGCCGTAATGGCAGCAGCCTAATAGCGATGGGGTGGCAACAACCTTATCATCCAAAGTTGCAAGTGCTCTTTAGTATTCCTTTTTAGCTAAAGTAAGAGAACAAAAAAGGTGGTGGACTCTGTTCTGACCGAACAGCCTCAAAAGTTTTGTAGTTTAAGATATATAACACCAGAAAAGTAACTGTAAAAACTAAGCTGTAGAATCTTATTATGGATTCTGGAGAAGACTCGGGTTCGACTCCCGACATCTCCACGAACATTTTTTTCTAAAATTTCATTTTTTTTTTGAAGAATTAGGGGCTCGTGAGAGTCCCTATTTTTATTTCAACAAACTGAGTTCAGGAACTGGCTAAGAGTATGGAAGGTTGACCTTTGTCGTTCGTGGTTCGATTCCACGCAGTTTGACTAATTTAAAACTAACAATTAAAAAAAATAAACTCAAATGAAAAAAGCAACATTAACTATCACTATGGTGATGGAAGAAACTCCAGAGAATCTGGATGCATTAAAAGAACTTCAAGAAGGTATTGATAACGGTGAAATTGTTGAAGCTTATAATGATGAAGACATTGACGCATCAGTCTCATTAGTAATTGAAGACGTATAGTATGCAAAACTATCAAATTGAGGGGAAAGATGGTAAAATGTACTGGGTACATCGAGCCATCGCCGTATCTGCGTTTGTGTTCAAAGTAGATGAAGAAAATAATTTCTTTGTCTTGGCTAATAAACGTGGTAAAGGAACTCCAGACTTCCAAGGTTTATGGAATGTTCCTTGTGGTTACCTTGACTTTGATGAAACACTTGCACAAGCTTGTGTAAGAGAAGTTAAGGAGGAATGTGGATTAACTCTTTTAGAGGATCGTTTTATTCAATTCGCAATTAGTGATAAACCCAAAGCAAATTTACAAAATGTAACAATTCGTCACTTCGCAGTTCTTAACGAAGGTTCTGATAATACCGATATAAAAGTTGGTACAGAAGGTGAAGAAGATGAAGTTGAAGAAGTTGCTTGGATTCCTGTTGATGAAATTGGTAAATATCGGTGGGCATTTAATCATGATAAAGTAATTAAGCAATTAATGCACCGATGAAAGAAATCATTGAAGAAATAAAAGAATTTAACTCTAAGGATGGTAAAACATTACCTGAGAGAATTATTAAGTTCAACGAAGAGTTTGGTGAGTATAATGCTGAAGTAGGAAAACTAATTGGCATTACTCACAAACCTTACGACGAAGATCATTTACTTGAAGAATCTGCAGATTATTTGCAGAATACTATTTCTGTATTATTGGAAACTTGTGAATCTGCCGGATTTACATTTCAAGATATTGTAGATAAAGTAAAAGTGAAAAACAAAAAATGGAGAGAAAAGGCTCCATTATATACAAAAAACAAATAATGGAAGAAAAAGTATATATAGCAGTTTATAACGGTGAGTGTGCAGTAGCTAACTCAGTAGAGAAAGCGAAGGAAGAATTAGAAGAAAACTGTACTCATACTCCAGAATTTAAAGATATTGAATTTTATGAAGCCACACTTCTAAAAGTGAAACAAACAATTATAATAGAAAAATAGATGAAAAAGTTATTTTTAGCATTCTTAATGATTACAGTATCCTTTGCGCTAAGTGCAAGAGGAGGTGGAGGATCTTGTTCCTCAAGTTCACACTCGTTTTCAAGCTCGTCAAGTCGTTCATTCTCTAGTTCGCCTAGTAGATCGTTCTCAAGTTCACCAAGCAGATCTTTTTCTACTCCAAGTAGAACAGCAGCTCCGGCTCCAGCAAAATCTGCAGTAACAAGTAATGTAAAGCCTGCTGAGAATCATTCAGTTAGTCCAACAGTAAGACCAAGTGCTACAATTAAACCACCTACTTCAACTGCATCAAATGCTAGTAATAAAAGAGTAGTTTATCAAAATCCTGGTCCTGCTAATAGAATGTCTGCTGAAAGACGACATTATTATAGTCACAGTCCTACTTATCACTATTATCACGGTTATTATGTACCTCAGTTTTATTACTCAGGATTTAATCATTTATGGTGGTTTTGGATATATAATTCCATTACTCATCGAAATGAAAAAGTGTATGCCCGTAGTCGTGGGGAATTAGAACAAAAATTAGCATATGAGGAAAATCGTAATATTCGATATTGACAATACAATATTAACCCAAACAAACCGTAGTCCATATGATTGGCGTGATTTGTCTGGGGATAAACCAATTCAAGCTATGTTTGACTTAATGGAAACTATGTTCAATAGTGACTATTATATTGTTTTATCTTCAGGGAGACCTCAAACTGAGGATTGGTTATTGAAAAACGGTGCTTGTTATCATAAACTTTACCTCAATGAAATACCTAAAAGTAAAACAGTTGAATGTAAAGAAAGGGTGTTAATGTCTATTCGTGAGAAGGGCTACGATGTAGCTATTGCTTTCGAAGATGATGCCAAGTGTGCAGCAATGTACGTAAATAATGGTGTTTTGACGTTAAGCCCTTTAAACTATCAAGTACCGAAAAAAGAAGTGCCTTCTACGACGTAGTAATACTCGCACCAGAGAAGAACCCGTTAGACATTCTGCAGTATGAATCTAACTAGCTATACAGAGATACCAACCATAGTATGCATGTATTAATCCAGAGAGCTAAAGTCGTCTGGTAAATGGGAGAAGCAGTAGGCTGCATGATGACGGTTATCAGGGGTTCGAATCCCCTTTCTTCCCCAAAGCACTAAGGTGTTGGCAAACCTTAGGAAGTAACGCCAATAAAATAAATCTATTAACAGTTTTTATGGAAACATTTATGTCGATCCTTCCCTGGATAGGGATTGGAATTGGTGCGATTATCGTACTAGTGATTTTAAGTAAATTTTTTGTCAACGTAGGTGCTGACGAGTTAGCAACCGTTGAAAAACGGTACGCTGGTAAGGAAATGGCTGATGGCAGAACCGTAGCTCTCCCTGGAGAGGTAGGTATTCAAGCGAAAATCTTGGGTCCGGGACTACACTTTCTTATTCCCTTTATGCAAGTTGCTAAAAAGTACAAGTATCTAGTCATTCAACCTAACGAAATGGGTTTGGTTAAAGCCATCACTGGTGCACCAATTCCACAAGGACAGTTCATGGCTACACACGTTGAGTCAAACACGTTTCAAGATGGTGAAGCCTTCTTGAGAAACGGTGGACAAAAAGGTCCTCAAGTTGCTATTATTCCTCCGGGAGAGCACAGAATTAACCCTCACTTATTTGAAGTAAGTGTTGTTAAGACTCCTGTGGTAGCACAAGACCAAATTGCAACTGTTGAAGCGATTGCTGGTGAATCTATTGAACCAGGCCGTATTATGGCAAAATCAGTAGAATGTAATCTATTCCAAGACGGTGTTAAATTCTTGAAAAATGGTGGCCAGAAAGGTCCTCAGGTTCAGATATTAACTCCAGGGATGTATCGTATTAACACTTATTTGTTTACTGTTAAAGTAGCTCCCGTTACTGTAGTTCCTGGTGGAACTATTTGTATGGTTACTGCTATGGATGGTGCACAAATTCCTGACGGTCGTCTGTTGGCTGATAAAGTAGAAGGACACTCTAACTTTGAAAAAGGTGAAGAGTTTCTAACTAAAGGTGGTCAAAAAGGTCGCCAAATCCAACATTTGATGCCGGGAACTTATCGTATTAATACTTTATTGTTCAAAATCAGCGATCCTCAACAATGGGTACAAATTCCTTCTGATGAAGTAGGTATTGTAACCATCCTTGAAGGTAAGCCAATTAACGACCCAAGCAAAATTGCTGCTGATGAACTTCCTTTAGGAATTCATCAAAACTTTCAGGATGCTGATGCATTCTTAAAGAATGGTGGTCAGAAAGGTTTACAGATTCCGGTTCTTCGTGCTGGTGCTTATGCAATCAATCCTTGGTTCGCAAAAGTATCTTCTCAGAAGATGGTTGAAATCGAAATTGGTGAATGTGGTGTTGTAACAAACTTTGTGGGTGAAGAAGGTGTTGATACATCTGAAGACACTGTAAATGCAAAGATTGTTGAAAACGGTAAAAAAGGTATCTGGAAAGAACCATTATTACCTGGTAAACATGCATTAAATCTTCAAATCTGTAAAGTGGACGTAGTTCCAACTACACAGATCTTGTTGAGTTGGGCAGATGATGAGTCTAGTGCTCATAAATTTGACTCTCAATTGAAGACAATCACCTTGCGTACTGCTGATGCTTTCAATGTAAATATGGACGTTCGCGTTATTATTCACATTGCAATGGCCGATGCTCCTAAAGTTGTAGCAAACTTAGGTTCAGTATCCAATATGATTTCCCAAGTTTTGGAACCTGCCATTAGCTCGCATTTCCGTAATGCTGCACAATCTGTACAAGCTCTTGAGCTTTATACAAAACGTGCTGAATTGCAGGAAAAAGCCAAGCTTCACATCCAAACAGTGCTTAAAGTGCACCACATTGAATCGAAAGATACAATGATTGCGGATGTTGTATTGCCAGCTGCATTGACTAAACCGGTAACGGATCGTCAAATTGCAGTTCAAGAAAAAGCAACTTACACAACTCAGATTGAAGCTCAAAACGAGCGTAAACAACTCGAAAATGCAACAGCGCAAGCTGAAATGCAGAAAGATGTTGTAAAATCTGAACGAGGAGTTGAGATTTCAAAGAACTTAGCAAACTCTGAGATTGAAAAATCAAAAGGTCTTGCTGAGGGAACTAAAATTAAGGCTCAGGCCGATGCAACCAACACAGAAGTAGTAGCGAAAGCTAATGCAACTGCGGTAAAATTGGCAGCATCAGCTGAAGCAGAAAGAACCAGCGCTGTAGGTAATGCAGAAGCTGACGTAATTTTGAAAAAAGGTCAATCAACAGCTGAAGCATATAAACTATCCGTAGAAGCTATGGGTCAGGATTATGCCAAACTGAAAATGATTGAATCCATTGTAGATGGTAACATCAAACTTATCCCTGATAACATTATCATGGGCGGTGGTGAAGGCAGTGGAATGGTTGAGAATTTCTTAGGAATCTCAATGATCGAAAAATTAACCGGAAAATCTTTCAACAAAAAAGCTATCGACGCTGAAGTAGTTGAAAGTACAAAAGCGTAAGCTTTAAAAGTAGAGGAGTGGACTATATGAAGCTCCTCTACTTTCTTTTTACATTTGAGCGAAGAACAGTACCTCTAGACTAAAATGTGATGAATTGCAGAAAACAAAGAATCTGAAACCGCCACTTAAACAATCCAAGGGCATGGGAAATACTATGAGTTCAGCCTTGTTATTAACAGTTAAACTTAAGGGCCAAGTCAAGGGCCAAGAAAAACATACTGACAAACAAATCGTGACTGTGGATGTTACTCCAGTTGGATCAAAACATCCAGAATTTATGTCACGTAAAATTAAACACAATGATCGTTCTGAAACGGAATGTAATAGAAAGATTAAAATCTCGGAAGATCTTGTACATGAGTGGGAAAATTCAGAATGCCCACACTGGGAAAAACCGGGCACATGGAAGTCTATGACTAAAATGCAAAAGCTCATCTCTCATTTGAAGAGATTCGATGAAGGATATGGTATATCTTTCGATTTCATTGAAAATAAATAATTGTTGCTCAATTTTAAAATAAATAAAATGTTAAAGAAAATTTGGAACTTCTTCTTCAAAGTAGACTTTGGACAGAAGCACAGTAAAATCATTGGCACTTTTGCCAAAGCAGCAGAAGAAGCTAAACGTCTTGAGGAAGAAATGCTTGCGCATATCAAGACAAAAGAAGCTCATATTGCTAAAATCAACACTGAAATTGAAACAGTAACTGCTGTAAAAGAGCAATCTGCAAGGTTCAGTAAAAATCTTTCAAAAATTATTGGAAATGAAGAAATTGCTGTTACTACTGGTGCTGTTGCTAACAATGGTAGCGACACAAGCGCAAACTAAGTATTATAAAGCTCTATTTTTTAATTCAAAAGCTAAAAATTGTGAATGGAGTGGTTGGGTAAGATCAAACGTAAGAGTTACGATTAATTTTGCTAGGAGACATATTGAAATAGACAGTAATACTCCTCAAATCATTGACTTCACTGCTTTAACAGAATCAAAAAAAGGAATTTATAAACTTTACTCAGCAAGTGCTACGGATAGGAGTTATAACTTAATGCAAGTTACATTCCAAGTTTATACTACGGGAGTTTTTTACCTAACCATACAATATGATGAAGGTGCTTATTCCTATAGCTTAGTAGAAACTGATCCAGATTAATCTTTATACCGAAAACAACAATAAGAATAGAATAGACCTAAAGATTGGTAATATTCCAGATTTTAGGAATTTTTCTATTTTTATTGTTGTAACTTTGCGTTTTAATTAATTAAACTAATTTATGATTCGAAAAACCCCTAAACTTAGGTTAAATCAAGAAATTTTTTTAGAGCGCTCAAAAATCATTCATGGGGACAAGTATGATTATTCTAAATCAATTTTTACTACAGTAAAAAATAAGATAACTATAACGTGCCCAATTCATGGGGATTTTAATCAAATAGCTTCTGGACATATGAATGGTCAGGGTTGTAAAATTTGTGCAAATCAAAATAAATCAATACTACCTATTGAAAAGTTTATAGAAAAGGCTAATTTAATACATTTAGATAAATATAATTATTCTAAAACTGAATATAAAGGTGCTTTAGAAAAAATATGTATAATTTGTTCAGAACATGGTGAATTTTGGCAAAATGCGGGCTCGCATTTACATGGAGTTGGGTGCCCTGCTTGTGCTAAAAATCATAAAAGTACAACGGAAGATTTTATATTAAAAGCAAAACAAATTTATAAAGATATTTATGATTATTCTAAAATTATTTATATAAACGCCACTACTAAAGTTAAAATAATTTGTAATATTTGTAATACAGAGTTTGAACAAAAGCCAAGTATGCATTTACAAGGAAGAGGTTGTCCTACATGTTCAAGGATTAAAAATTTGTCTAAATTTAATTGGAATGTTTATATATCTAAAGGAGAGCAATTAATACTTGATTGGCTTACTGAAAATCATATTTTATTTTCATATCAATATTTAATAGAATTATCAGAAATTATTAGAAAAACAAATAAAGTATATATTGATTTTTATATTGAGTATCAAGGTAAAAAGTATTTTATAGAATATGATGGAGAACAACATTTTAAATATACACCGCATTTTCATATTGGTGGTATATTAGATTTTAATATTCAATTAAAAAGAGATAGATTAGTAAAAGAATATTGTCAAAGTATTCCTAATGCGGAATTAATTAAGTTTACTTATAAAGATTCCGAAGAAACAATAATAAATGAATTATCAAAATTATTTTTATAGATTTTTATGATTTTAGTAAATTTTTAAATTTATTTTTAGTAATTTTGTATCCATTTTCCACTAATAAAAAATTAAAGTTATGCCAAATTGTGAAGCTTGTAAATTTTATACAAAAAGTTCAGATAAACATTTGTGTGATAAGTTTTATCTACTTCCAGTAAATAACTGTGGTGGAAAAGACTTTCAAAGAAAATAAAACATAGTGCATTAGAATAGCGATCTAATTCGTCACCCTTTCACGGTGGAAATCATGGGTTTGAATCCCATATGCATTACTATTCAAATAATTTAATATTCGAACTTTTTATGTTCAAAAAATTTGTATCTTTGTATTCGAATTACAAATATATAAATTATGAACAAATATGTAAAAGAAGAATTAGAAAGATTAATCTTTCAAGAAAATTTAGCCTATGAAGAAATAGGTCGTAAATATAATGTAACAGGCAATGCTATTAAGAAAGCTGCTAAAAGATTAGGATTAGAATTACCTCAAAGAAGAAAAATAAATGAAACTGAAACATTTAATAAACAACATAGTAGAGAAATACGATTATGTTATTATTGCGGTAATAAATTAAATTCAAATCAAGAAAAATTTTGTACAAGAAAATGTAAAACAGATTTTGAATATGATGAATATATTAATGAATGGAAATTAGGAAATATTTCAGGACAAAAAGGTAAAGATGGGATATCTAGATATATTGTTAGATATCTTAAAGAAAAGAATAATAATCAGTGTCAAAAATGTGGATGGCATGAAATAAATCCTTATTCAGAAAATGTACCAGTACAAATACATCATATTAATGGAGATGCTTTAGATAATTCTGAAGAAAATTTAGAATTATTATGTCCTAATTGTCATAGTTTAACAGATAACTATGGTAATTTAAATGAAAATAGTACAAGAACATCATTAAAAGAGTTAAGAGAAACAACTAGAATTCTTAATTCTTAATAAAATAAATTGCGGAGTGTTAGCAGTTGGTAGCTTAGCGGTCTCATAAGCCGATGGTCACTCGTTCGAGTCGAGTCTCCGCAACAAAATATAACACACGTGGGGAGCGTGTTGGTTCGCCTCCGGTCTCATAAACCTTGGACTACGCACGTTCGATTCGTGCCCCCGCAACAAAGTCAGCAAAACCATAATCCTGACAATAAGAAGATGAAACAGTCTAGGTCCAGAGGGCTCTAGTAGTATATGAGGAAAGTGACTCTGGGATTCCTTCGTATTTAAAGTATTGCTGCAAAATGCAATCGCTACTAGTATATCTTTTTTTCTAAGGCAGCGATGTCGTAGAACAAATCCTCGGAGTGTCTCCGAGGTAACCACGGGATGTGGTGTAGTAGGTCAACATGCTTGCTTTGGGAGCAAGAGAGAGTATTCAAACGTGGGTTCGAATCCCGCCATCCCGACAAATTAAAAATAATTATTATGGAAGACGTAATTAAACATTTTTCAGATGATGATTATCCTAATCCAGATTGGTATCAATCAATTCCTGGACATTTCTCTGATGATTAATAAATAAAAATAACTATTATGGCAAAAGGACATTCAGGTAAAAAACCTATGGTAAAAGAACGGACAAGAAAATTGTCTAATGCAGAAAAAGCTAAACTTGAATTTGGAACTCATTACAGAAATGCATTGGGTCATGTAATTGAAATTAAGGCTTAAAAAAATACTATTTAACAATTTTTAACTATTTCGTATACAATTTATTTCAAAAATTATTCGTACCTTTGTGTATGTTTAATTAAAAATAAAAATTGTATATGAATAGTAAATGGGAAGTAGAAAAAGAAAATTTAGAAGATTTAATTCTTAATCAAGGAATTTCTTATGAAGAAATTGGTAGAAGATATAATTGTACTGGTAGTAATATTAAAAAAGTTGCTAAAAGATTAGGAATTGATTTGCCAATTAAAAGAAAAATTAACGAACTTGAGACTTTTAACAAAGGGTCTGGGAAGAAAAAATTTTGTTTAAATTGTGGTGAAGATATTAGTCATAAAGGAAATAACATATATTGTAATAATAAATGTGAATTTGAACATAAGAGTAGAGAAAAATATGAATATTTTCTTACTTCACCAGAAGAATACCAAAGGGCAAATTTTAATCCAAGACTGGTTAAAAGATTTATTCTTGAGGAGCAAGACAATAAATGTATTATTTGTGGATTAGATTCTATGTGGAATAGTAAGCCCTTAGTTATGATTTTAGATCATATTGATGGTAATGCTGCAAATAATACTAGAGAAAACTATAGGTGTATTTGTCCAAATTGTGATTCACAATTAGATACTTATAAATCTAAAAATAAAAATAGTGCTCGCGAAACTCGATATAAACCATTTTCTGACAAACGTTCCTATGATGTAATGGATAGCATCAATCCCTTCTAAGGATTTCGTGGGGGTTCGAATCCCTCTAGGAACACAACCATCGGTCGCTGGTTCGAGTCCAGCCTGAGTCACAATAAAAGGACCTTTAGCTCAGTTGGTTAGTAGCAGCGCCCTCATAAGGCGAAGGTCGTGGGTTCAATCCCCTCAAGGTCCACAATATGTTTCGGTGGCGAAGTGATTAACGCGGTTGACTGCAAATCTCCTATTCCTCGGTTTGAATCCGAGCCGAAACTCAAGAATAAATTAAATAGATAATAAAATGAGTGTGATTATTAGAAACAACAACACCTTAACATTAGGTGAAATTACTGCATCGTATGATAGATTACCAGTGGGTAATTATTCTTTGCAATTCGATGAAAGAACTGGATTTTTTCTTAAAGTTCAAGACGATTTTAAATTACCAACTAAGCTATATGGTAATTTTGATTTTATTAACCGATGGATTAAATCTTATGCACATAATTCTGAAAAGAATATGGGTATCTTACTCTCCGGAGTAAAAGGAACAGGTAAAACGATTGCAGCACAATTATTTTGTGTAAAGTCACAATTCCCTGTTATCTTCATAACTGAACATTTTCATGGTCCAGATTTTGAAGCTTTCTTATCAAATCCGGTATTTAGCAATACTATTATCTTTATTGATGAATTTGAAAAAGTTTATCAACACGAAGAACATAGTCAATCAGTACTTACATTAATGGATGGTATGTACCATACCAAGTTAATATTTTTATTAACTGCAAATAACCCTGCAAATATTAACAATAAATTGCAAAACCGGCTAAATCGTATTAAATATCATAAGCTTTATGTGAAACTTGCTCCAGAAATTATTAAAGAAATTATTGATGATTTATTGGTTCATAAACACAGACGTGCTTCTATGGAAGATTTCGTTGATAAGTTTGATATGATTACGATGGATGTACTTACTTCTGTAATTAAAGAAGTAAATCTTTTTGATGAAGATGCAATTGTTTGTGCTTCACACTTAAACTTAACTGAAGAAGTTGAATATTATTCAGCAGCAGTTATTCATAAAGAAGTCGTACATAAGTATGATGGTAGAAGTTTCAATTATAAACGTCAACCATTTGTAGTTTCATACTATAACGGAAGCGATGAGGATGTAGATCCTGAATTGAAAGCACTTCTTCCTGAATATTCAGAAATAGAACTATGGAAGTATCATTATGTAGTAACAGATGCCCAAATTATATTTGATATTGATGAAGATACTAAGATTGTACTTAAACGTAGTCAATACTCATTAGCATTTTAATATGGACAAGAATTTTTTAACCGCAGCAATAATTTACTTAGGATTTTTTGGGTTGATAGCTATAGCTATTTACGTATCTAGATCATTAATGCCTTTATGGGCATTATTATTGTTGCCAGAAATAACACATGGGACTCATGAAGATTAGTTTTGATTTTGATAGCACATTATCAAGAAAATCTGTAAGAAAAATTGCCAAAGAATTAATAGCTAGAGGTGATGAAGTTCATATAGTAACGAGTAGATTTGAAGATCCTACTCGTTATGCTGATCCAAAATGGGTTCTTAAAGGACATAAAGACTTATTTAATGTAGCTTCTCGATTAGGTATTCCTAGAAATTATATTCATTTTACAAATATGCAAGATAAATCAGAATTCTTTTTAGAAAATCCTGATTTTGTTGTACATCTTGATGATGATAAAGAAGAATTTGATGCAATTAACTATGAAACAGCAGTTGGTTGCATATTATGTGATAAAGGTCAGGAATGGCAATTACCTTTTAAATCAATAACTAAATTATAAAAGATGAAAACACTTAATGATTTACCTTCAGATATGAATCTGCAAAAGGTAAAAGTAAAACTCCCTCAAGACGTTTATGAACGTTCTAGTTTACCTCGTTATGGACTTGAAAATGTTCCAGTTTATTTGCAAGGTTGGACGATGGGAGATTTTTTTGTTAAAATTGATCTTGAAAGTACTCAAATATACCCAATGTTTTGGAATCAGGCTCCTGATGATATAACAAGTTGGGAAGTAGTTGAGTAACTATGGGACTGTAGCTCAGTTGGCTAGAGCGTCTGATTTGCACTCAGAAGGCCGAGGGTTCAAGCCCCTTCAGCTCCACGGAGTTTACTTCACTCCCATATGGCATTTGGTCCACTCTACCAAAGAAGAAGTAAAAAGGTTTCGCTTCCACCTCAAAAAGAAGCGTTAACTGGGAAGTATACCCTCTGCCTGATAAGCAGTAGAAAGGTTAATTGGTTGCACGCGGGTTCAATTCCCGCCTTCCCAACTAATTCGAGGATTAGCTCAGTTGGTTCAGAGCAGATCCCTTACAAGGATAAGGTCCGGGGTTCGAATCCCTGATTCTCGACGGTGTTCGCTTAGGCTCTACGAAAGTATCCAGCGATGTCTCAATGACGATAGATGTACACTATCTGTATTTAATTACAAGTTATCCAGTAGGAAGAGACGTGAGTAGTCTAATAAATTACTCACACAAAGGGGACTGTAGCGCAGGTGGTCAGTTCGCGCTAGACTGAAAATCTAGAGATCCTGGTTCAACTCCAGGTAGTCCCGCTTACGGTTTAGGACCGTTATAGCTACGGCTATAAAGCACTCGTAAATGTCGCTATCTGCGAGTGCTTATTTAAAGATCCGGTAGCTCCAATGTAGAGCTGTGCCCTTTTAAGGCATAGGTTCCGAGTTCAAGTCTCGGTCGGATCACAAACAATTAAAATTATAGATATGAAAGTATTTAGATCAACAAATGAAACTCCATTAGAGTCTTTACCAAAAGGTAAGGTACGCTTAACTGTAGATGGAGATGACCCAGAAAATATTTGGGTAGCTAACGATGAAGTAAATAAGAAAATGTATTTACTAAATCATGCAGTAAACTTTTATCCAGTCCCAAGTTGGGGTAGTGAATGGCCATTATCTAAAGTTTTAGATATAGCTGAAGCTAGAGGAGAAAGTCCTGAAGAAACTGTTTTAACATTTCATGCTGAAGCTTATGGTGTTCTTGAGCCTTTTATCACTGATGGTGATTTAGACTTAGAAGGCCTCTGGAAATCAGAAGAAGACGTTGCTGACGAAGACGAAGCTAGTGGTCAGTAGTAATTAGGAAGTATAACCCACAGATGGCCTAAGTGGAACTGTCTTGAAAACAGTAGGTCGCTAAACACGGCGTGGGGGTTCGAGTCCTCTTCTCTTTACTATATCCCACCAGCTACGAATAGAAAGTTATTATTTCTTTGAAGGAATGTTTCTAATAACTATTATACGGGCATTGGTACAGTCGAAAACGGGGGGAATAAGGGCTAGCTGTTGAAGCCCTTTATTATTGGAGAAGACAACCTATGGGGAATAGGGCTTGCCTGCTAAGCAATGCGCTCGTGTAAATGAGTTCATATCGTATATGAGTTTCTCCGCAAATTAAAAATTAAAAATTAATGATTATGAATAAAATTGGGGATATTAAAGAAATGGCTAAGTTTCGACCAAAGCATATAAGATATGGACAAAGCATTTTTAATGAATCTTATAAATTATATCCAAAAGAAACAGATGAATTACGAGCAACTGAATATGATTGCTTTTATAATGATGATTTAGTAGAAATATTTTTAGAAAAACTAAATGAAAAATTGGAAAATATTTAAAAGTTGGTGGTGGCACTCTACTGGATTTCATCTTCATAAAATAATCTGGACAGGTGTTAAAAATATTATAAAATGGATACCTATTGTCTGGAAAGATAGAGATTGGGACCATGCTTATATAATGTATGCTTTACGTTTTAAAATTAAGAATACTGCTGATTATATTGAAAAGCATAAAAGGTATGAAAATTGGCAGCGTGATGTAGAAAGGATGAGATTGTGCATAAGACTTTTTGATGCTCTTGAGGAAGATATTTATGAACTTGAATATCAAAAATATTATGAAACAAGAGGTTATGTAGACCATGATGACTTTTATCAACAAGAAATTTTAAGAGATGACTTAGATACTTACTTGGATAAATATCCAAATTATTATCGAAGATTGCCTGATAAGGATAAAGAAAGAAAAATCTGGGCTGCTTTAATGATTGGACATGCTCGTCATAATAGAGCTTCTAATTTGTTATTTGAGTTGATTAAAAGAAATATTTATTATTGGTGGGATTAGTATGAAAAGAGATCAAGGAGTAATTAAGAAAAGAAAGAGACTTTGGGATGCATTCGGTTGGGGATATCGAAATCAATCTAATCGTTTACTCAAAAATCATTCATTAAATTGTGGATGTTCTATGTGTAGAGCAAGAACATATTTCAAAAGAAAAGAAAGACGTGATAAACGTCATCAAGATAAAATTAATATTAAAAATGAAGAGTAATGGTAGAAGAATTTTATTATCCATATCAAAAGGAAGTTGAAAAACTTCACGAAGTCCTTATTAACAGAAGTGGTGAAGTTGACGAATTTAATGAGTATGACTGGCATGATTTATGTTTAGGGTTCTTAATGGGACAAGGTATCCCACAAAATGCAGCTATTGAATTATTAATCGGAATAGGTTATTAATTAAAATGGGTCCCCACGATGTAGCTCAGCGGTAGAGCAGTACTCTCATAAGGTATTGGTCGGTAGTTCAAATCTACCCTTCGTGACAATTAAATTGAATATTATGGATGAAAGAGTGTTAGACGTATTACCACAAACTTGGTGGGAGAAAATCATTGGTAAACTTACAGTTGTTTACATTGATACAGAGGATAGATTCCTTGATAGAGAATTTAATAATTATAAAGTAAGAGCTCAATTCTTTTCAAAAACTGATAGCCGTTATCATTTAAGAGTACTTCGTATATCGAAAGGACTTTTAGATACATTTAAAACCGCAACATTTGCTGCAAGAAATAAAGCATTAGTGTGTGGATACCGAGAGTATGATGCAATTTTTAATATAACTAAAGCATTGATTGATGGAAAATAAATTTGAATTAGTAAAAGCGGCAATAATTAAACAACTAACTGAATGTAAATATAAAGGAGATGCATCTGATATAGGAAATGAAGTTGGTATTGTGATTGGAAAATTGAGTAAAGATGAAGTAAGAGATTTCAAAATGGGATTAGACCACGGAATTTCTTTATCAGACGGAACTCATTAGTAAAAATAAAAAAAATAAAAACAATGAAAAAATTTATGGTAATTATGATGTTGGTAATAACATCAATGTGTGTGTTTTCTCAAACAAATTATGAAAGATATAAAGCTTTATATCAATCTTATGGTTGGAATATTGGTAATGAACAACATGCCGACTTAGTTCAAGGTGGTACTGCTTATACTTATATGAATTTCTCTTCTGGAAATTCTTATTCAGTTGTAGCTTGTAGTAATGATAATGATGTTACTGACGTAGATGCGTTTATTTATTTATCTGATGGTTCACTCTTTATGAAAGATGCTAATACATCATGCATATCTATTATATCATTTAGTTGTACTTGGACACAACAAGTAAAGATTGTAATTAAAAATTATGCTTCAAGAACGCCAAATTACGCTTCTAGAATTAGATACTTTATAGCTTGGAAATAGCGCTACTCGAAGAGTAAGACGCCTGGTTGGTGACAATGCCGTAATTGTCAATTTAACTTATTTCTTGCCTGGATTAATTATCGAAAGCAAGCCTATTTTATGTGGTAAAACGGATGTTTACATCTTGGGAGGTAAAACTCGCGAAACAAAGTTTATATTTTTATTAGTTTCATATGCTATACATAAAACGGTACACAAAGTAAGTAGAAAAATATAGTGGCAAGGGGTGTACCACTTAAAAAATAGACCCCGCCCACGCCTCCTTCGCATAGTGGTCGATTGCGCTACACTTGTAATGTAGATCTTTACAGACACGTCAGTTCGAATCTGACAGGCGGCTCAAACAATTAAACATAAAATTATGACAGAATTAGAAAAATTTCAATTAATAAATCAATGTGAAACGGTAGAAGAGTTAGCTGATGCTATTCTTAAAATTTCAGGAGGTATTGAAATTAAAGGTAGATTCATAAGTTTTGATGCTGAAAAAATGTCAAAACGGGTAGCTCAAGTAGTTAATGAAGATTTAATACCTAACGTCTTAACAAGACAATATGGAATTAGACAACAAGCTTTGTACATTAAATTTTATCAAAGATTTTAAAATAACGAATCTCTACACTAATGGTTAGTGGCTAGCTAAAGGGAGCATGTAGTATACAAGGCTACAATTCGTTTAAAGAGGATAACAATCACAGCCATATGTGGTGAACATTTGCACTTCAGGACAGTCATTATGGGGACTCTGTCGGTCTCAAATGCGGTTATCCTCTTTTCTAAAGGCCCTCTTGGCGGAACTGGTAGACGCGCTAGATTTAGGATCTAGTGCCTTCGGGCGTGTGGGTTCGAGTCCCACAGAGGGTACAAAGAGGATAATACGTGTAGTAACCTCAAGTGTAACGTTCACTACTACACTCTAATAAATAAATAATTAAAAAATCAATGAAAACAATTAGTAACAACACAATTCACAACACTGTAGCTCCTAGTCAAGTAGTTAAACCACGTTCTTTACCTATTGGTAACGGAACAATTTTAATGTTTTGTTTATTAGGAATTTATCTATTAATTAAATTTAAAAGAAGGTTCTTTAGTTCAATGGATTAGAATTTTACACTACGAATGTAAGGATAAGCGTTCGAGTCGCTTAGGAATCACAATTAAAATGAAGATGATATGAAAGAAAAAAGAAATTTATCGGGAATATATTTCCGAAGTCAAGAAGAAGATGGTGTATGGGGAAATCGTGTATTTGAAGATTTAGATTTAATAGAGCAAGTTAAAGCAATGGATGGTAGAACCGAAGAATGGTTGAAATCTTGTATTTTAACTTTAGCGGGAACAATTAATGTTATAGGTGATCAATTTGATATAATGTCAGGACCTGAAGAATAAATATACGTCTGTGGCCGAGTGGTTGATGGCATTAGTCTCCAAAACTAACAGAGAAATCTCACCTGGGTTCGAATCCTAGCAGGCGTGCTTAAAAACTTAAAATAAAATAACTATGTGGCAAATATGTCCTTTATGTAATGGAACTGGTAAAATATCTGATACAACTACAAGTAGTTGTTATCAAACCTGTACAGTATGTGGCGGGTTTAAAATTATTAATGAAATAACTGGATTACCTCCAGTATCTAAAACTACTTTTCAAAAATTGGAGAGTATTGAATTACAGAATTTTAAAAATCCTGAATAATGGAAACACCTGATAAATGGATTATTATAAAAATAACAGATGGTAATAAACCTATATACAAAGTTTACGGAACTTGGTACGGCGGATATTTAGGTGAAGATAGCTGGCGCTTAAACAGCGGTATCAAAGAAGTTAATATACACGAAGATGATTATATTGATTTCATTGGTTATTCAGGTTCTGTATATAGATGTGTGATAGGTCATAATTGTTATGGTACGAGTCTGTATTCACAAGGCGTACTCAACGACATTATGGTAAAAGCTAAAAAACATAATGTCGAAATAGAAATAATGCCAGAAGATACTGATTGGATAAATTTAGTAAAATAATGGAAACAACTCGTTTAGAAGAACAAGTGTGTCCACACTGTGGGCATGATTTAGATGCACATAGTGGAAAAAATGGAGCTCCAGATCCTGGAGATATATCTATCTGTTTCTACTGTGGAGAGCTAATTGTTTTTTCTGAATATTTATCTTTGATTAAATGCTCAGAAGAATATTTAACTCAAATAGATGAAGAAACTCTTACAACAGTAAGAAATATACAAACAAAAATTAAAGCAGGTTTATAATGAAGAAAGTATTACTATGGTTAGATGATTATAGAAATCCATTTGAAGACGATTGGTTGAATTTTTCACCAATAGGCAAAGATTGTGAAGTAGTATGGGTTAAAACATATGTTGGTTTCTGTCATTGGATTATGGTAAATGGTTTACCTGATGGAATTTGTTTTGATCATGATTTAGGCTTTACAAATGAATATTATGTAGAAAATGATATAGAATCTCCAGATCCGGAGATGGCGCCAGATTGAAATAAAATTAAAATTAAAAATTATGTTTGAACATACAACAAATTCAAATCAACAAGGAAATATAGGAATGTGTTATGCAATGGCTTATTATTCTAAGTTATGTTGAACTATATCAGTTCCAATTACTGATACACAAGATTATGATTTAATAGTAGATACAGGTACAAATTTATTAAAAGTTCAAGTTAAAACAACTAAAGCTTTTAGAGATAATTATTTTCAAGTTGGTTTACGAACTAGTTCTGGAAATAAAAATGTAACCACAATTAAAGATTTTTCTGAAAATAGTTCCGATTTGTTGTTTGTTTTAACTGAAGCTGGAGATTGTTATTCTATTCCAAGAATAGAAATTACATCAAAAACTCAATTAACTTTAAATGCTAAATTTCTACCATATAAAGTTAGTTTAATTTAGTTTAACGCAGGTGTAGCACAGTGGTTAGTGCGTTGGTCTTCCAAACCGAGGACGAGGGTTCGATTCCCTCTACCTGCTCAATAAGGTTTACCAAGTCTTATAATATGGTAAATATAGTCTAGTAGGTCGAAGTCGCCAGATTGTGGTTCTGGTACAGTTAATGACACATCACGGGTTCGACTCCCGTTAAACACCCACTGGGAATGTAGCTCGAAGGTCGAGCGCTTGGCTGTTAACCAAAGGGCGTAGGTTCGATTCCTACTATTCCCGCAAGACGATCTGGAAAGACAGATAAAAACTCGGCGAGGTTGAAACGATGGATTAGGGTGCTCTGACTTGAGAGCATATACAGCAAAACATAAACAACTTCAAAATTACAGTGAATAATTACAACGTAGGTTCGATTCCTACCCTCGCCACAATTTCTCTTGGTAAAGAACGTAAGATCTCCTAGGAGGTGAAAGCTAGTCAGACCAACTATACAGTTTCGATGGGTACTGTACGAGAGAAATTAATATTGCCCTGTCGTATAACGATTAGTACATACGGTTTTGGTCCGTGCGGAAGAGGTTTGATTCCTTTCAGGGCAACCAAGTTTGCACTTTTCTTTAAAAGGTTGCCGTGGTTACAACGTGAACGTAACAGAGTTTGTCTATATCACTATAGGAAATAGAATGTTGATACAGTACATAACTGTAAGGTTTTACTTATTGTTCCATAACATTAAGAGGATTATCTTTTGACCATACCAAAAGCGATGCACAAGACTATCGTGACAGTTTTGAGGTTGGGCTATCCTTACCATACGGGTAGCAGTTTACTATTTTGTACTACAACAAAATGTCTTTTGTGTTAGGTAAACACAAGGTTCGTTATTTTACCTATAAATACAGTTTTTAGCGTTTTTTGTACTACATCAAAAAAGGCGTAGTTCGTCCACGACATTCAAACCGTTTACTAAGTTTTTAAGTTAAAAACTTTTTAGAGCCTGCGCATTAAAGATTCAGTCGCAGGCTCTATTTATAAAAAAAAAATAAATAAATTATGAAAATATTAAAGAAATTATTTAAGTACACATTTATTTCTACACCTAAAACTATAGCCGAAATGATTGAGTTTAATAGTGATAGAATTGGAGTATTAACTGTATTATTAATGATAATAATAGTATTTATGACTCTATTCGGAAAACTCCCAACATGGACATTCATTAAATAACCAATGTCCGGATGGCGGAATTGGTAGATGCAGCAGATTAAAGTATGTTTTAATCTAAAATTTCAAATTTTTTAGATTTTTATTGTTTATCTCAAATATTTTTTATATCTTTGTGTATTAATATATAATATATGAAAAGTAGAAAATATACCGATGAACAATTTATTGCTGCTGTTAAAACCAGTTTATCAATGGCAGAAGTTATGCGCACTTAGGCCTCTATGCAGGAGGATCTAATTACGATACAGTTAAAAGAAAGATAAAAGAATTTGATTTAGATACTACTCATTTTACAGGAGCTGCTTGGAATCAAGGTGATAGATATAAACCTATTAAATCTGCACAACCTTTAACTGAAATTTTAATAGAAAATTCAAAGTTTATTAATTCAACTCATTTAAGAGAAAGATTATTAAAAGAAGGAGTTAAAGAACACAAGTGTGAAATTTGTAATAATTCTAAGTGGTTAGAAGAACCAATAGCATTAGAACTTCATCATATAAATGGAATTAAAGATGATTTAAGAATAGAAAATTTACAAATTTTATGTCCTAATTGTCACGCTTTTACCGATAATTATAGGGGTCGTAATAAAAAAGAAGATGTCTAAGTGGCGAAGTTTGGCTGAAACGCATAAGACTTAAAATCTTATACCCTTTGTGGTGAACATCGTGGGTTCGATCCCCACCTTAGATACAATAACGACACTATTTAAATCTTAGATTTATCTAAGTTGGCTTCGCAGGTTAAAAGGAATCTGCACAACGAGGGTGTGGTGTAATGGTTTGCATATTTCCCTGTCACGGAAAAGGTTGGGGTTCGAGCCCCCCACTTTCGGCTAAGGAGATCCAGTTGGGTCTCCTTTTTATTTGAAGAACACTTTTTATAAAATAGTTATGTTAATATTAAAAGATTTTGACAAGACGCTCGTAACTTATCTTTATGAGCCCGACAAATTAGTCGCCAAAGTTCAGCACAAGTTGAACTCTGAAGGCACTGGTCTTGAACCAGTTGCAGTATTAGAAACCGTTAAGGGTAAAAAGAAAGGGGTAATCGTTGCTATTGGTGATGGTATCCTTGGTTGGTCAATGTGTAACACCAAACCGGGTTGGTCTCGTAAAGAAGGCTGGCATGAAGGTGATAAATTCGACAAAGTAAAAGGTCTGGATTTAGCACTTAAACGCGCACAAATTGCAAAGAAACTTGATCCGGTTGACCGTGAAAGTTTCTACGAAAAAGTTCCTGAAACACTCATTGATATGTTTGAAGAAATGGAACTTCGTGCTCAGAAATATTTCGCAGTTAAAGTAAAGCCTTCGGAAGATGATCTTCCATTTTAATTATGATAGTAATTAAAACTGAAGAATTTGAAATGGTTCAGTCCTCAAAGACTGGACCATTTTTTAATTTCAGTGTCTTAACTACAGTTAATGCGGGCAAAGAAACTGAAAGGAAGGATATGAAGCTTATAGCTTACGGACTACCATTTGAGACCTGCATGAAACAAATTGTAGGACTAGAAATGGCTAAACAAAAAGAATTTAGTGGTGCTATGACAGTAGCTCAATATATTGCCAAATATAAAGAAGTTGTTGAAAAGGTATCCAAATTAATTACACACGTAGAAAAAGTAAAAGAAGAAGATGGGACAGGAATTGAATAACACTCCTGCTTTCGCAGCAGCTGCTGGAGAATGCTATGAGCAAGGAATGAACAAACGTTTTTATGCCGCATGTGCAGTTATGCAAGGATTATTAGCTAATAGCGGATTTTATTGGCAAGGTTCTGGATTGGAAAATTTATCAGGAGTAACACCTGAATTAGCTGCTAATTTAGCATATCAATATGCGGATGAACTTTTAAAACAAGAAGGAAAAGATGGACAATATAGCGTGGGGAACGTTTGGGGCTAGTAAAGAAAGAATAAAAGAAGTAAGATATGTTATTCCAAGGGATGAATATCTTACTTCTAAAGAAAATTTATTAACTAAATGTAAAGATTTAGTGATTGATATTGAATCGTTGTATACAAAAGTGCAAAACAAAGAATTGTATGATGCCCTTGTAACGCTGCAGTCAGTAGAACGATCATTAAACTCTATTTACATAAAAGAAGAGGAAGATGATAAAAGAGAAGATAGTGGAGTATCGGAATCAGAATCCTGATTCTAGAACTCTTTTAGGAACTGTCATTGGAGAATTGGACAGAATAACTAAAACTCCAACCGATGGACAATGTATTCAAGTCATTAAGAAGATGATTGAATCTAACATTGAATGTAATCAAACCCAAGAAAACAAAATTCTGGAATTATTTATACCTCAACAATTAGATGAGTTAGATATTAAAAATATTTTAAGTCATTATAACTTTACTTCGATTGGTGAATGTATGAAACATTTTAAAGAGCATCATGCGGGTCTTTATGATGGTAAACTAGTAAGTAAACTATTTAATAGTAAGTAATGGAAATAGCTAAGTTATTACTCGCTGCCTTTTTAGGTGGTTTGATAGGATTAGAGAGACAGAGACATAATAAACAATCAGGTATAAGGACTATGGCTCTTATATCACTAGGTTGTTGCGTATTTTCTATTGTCTCTATGAGTTTTCCTAATGCGGATCCTACGCGTGTAATAGCTCAAGTTGTTACTGGCATAGGATTCCTAGGAGCAGGAATTATTTTTAAATCTGGCATGAACGTATATGGATTAACCTCTGCCGCTACAATATGGTGTACATCTGCTGTGGGTATGTTAATTGGGATAGATAATTATAAGTTAGCGATTGAATTGACTATAATTATTCTTATTGTGAATACTATGATTAAAAAAGTTAAGAATTATGAAAGAGGAAATAGTGGGGAAGATTGAAGGGTATGATGTGATATATATTCCTGAAAAGGATATATTATTTTGTAAAAACACAACTATGCCTTATAAAGTTATGAAAGCTGCGTTGTTAGATTCTCCCATAGACAGAATGGAATTAAAGAAAGATTTAACCATGACTGTTAGTGAAGGAATTGTACAACTTGCTTGCTTAACAACAAATATTGAAAACGTAAAAGAAATAAATAAAAATATCAAAAAGATAAGAAACAATGGCAGGAGAATTATTAAAACAAAGGGTGAACAAGTATGAGGAAGCTCAGAAGCGTAAACTTGTTGAGTTAGGACAAAGTAAGAAATCTTACAAAAATATCCTGGCTTATTTAGAGGGCGAAATTAAAGCTTCGACTCAAATGACCAACTTCAATTATCAAATTCTTTGTTTTAAAAACGATGGAGTTTATCAATTGAATAGAGCAATTGAAGAAATTTATGGTGTTTCTCAAGGTAAAGCTGATAATAGCATATCTGGAGATGGCACTATTGAAACTGTGGATGTGCAATTAGCTGATGGTACGCGTATGAAAGCTCCTTATGGAACAATCGCGCTTCCTGATGCTGGTCCTGGGGCTTGTATCAAAATCCAATATGACAACAAGAAAAACTTGTTAATGATTACTGGGTCTTGTGAGTTCCGTTTTTCCTCGATGATTGATGAAATTGTAGACAGAGCGAAAGAACTGTTAACAATTGGCTCAATTTATAAAAACCAAGCAATTGAATTAAGCAATACTTATGAACCTAAGATTTTGGATTTGTCCAATATTCACAAGGAATTCATGGTATTATCAGATCGTACTGAGTATGATTTGAAACCGTTGCGTGCCCGTATTACACAACCTAAACGTTGTCTTGAGAAAGGCATTTCATTAAAATATGGATGTTTAATGGAAGGTCCTTATGGAACAGGTAAAACTCTGTTAGCTTTTCACCTTGCACTCAATGCAATTGAAAATAACTGGGTTTTCGTGTATCTGAAAGACCCATCATTGCTTGCGCAAACGTTAAGACTTGCAAAAGTTATTGACAAAAACGGTAACGGAGTTGTTATCTTCGTTGAAGATATAGATCAAGTTACTAGAGGTAATCGTGATACTGCTATGCAGGACATCCTGAATACCTTGGATGGTGGTGATTCCAAACAAATGAATGTAATTTCATTGTTCACCACTAACCACATCGAATTAATTGAACCTACTTTTCTTCGTGGAAAACGTATTGGCTCGATTATTTCTTTAACATTTTTAGATAAGAAAACTGCTCGTAAATTTATTGACTTCACATTCTCGAAAGGTAATTATGTAGTCGATTACACAGGTATGGATGAAGTTTTGGACTTAATTGAAAAAAGCAACATCGCACCTGCCTTTATGGCAGAAATCACTGAATCAGTAAAATCGAATATGATATTGTCAGACGACAATGTTGTAAAAGCCGAATATATTGAAAACAGTGTCCGGTCTTATCTCCGTCAAGTAGACTTATCTCGTAAAAAAGATATGTCTGAAACAAACGAAATTAAACTTGCCGCTTCTCTGAAAACTGCTGTAGTAGCAGATATCACAGAAATGCTTGTTCCTTTCATCAGTCAGGTGAAAGAACGTTTGGAAATTGACTAATCTATGGGGAAAGGATCATTCCTTTCCCCTTATTTTTTTTTAAACTATGATTATAGAAAAGGATTTTAACATTATTTTTGAACATGGATGTTTTACTTTAAATCTTTTAAAAAATAAGAAAGAATTAAAGGAAGATGCAACAGATAAATATAAAGTAGGAGGTTACTTTCTTAAATTAGAAAATGCTTTATTTGCTGTAGTTAAATATAGAAAAGATAAGAAATATTCAGGAGGAGAACCTTATTTACCTTTACTAAAAGATGTAAAATCATATATAAAAACTAAAAAAGACTTTGAAGTTTTAATTAATTCTATCTATGATCCTATTTATGAACTTAAAAAAGAATTAATTAAATTTGATTAATTCTATGTGAACAAGGGTTTATAGTAACATAATCTCAAACCAGAAACCCTGAGCCAATTGGCGACAGACCACGAGGTAATTCTCTAGGAGTGCTGTTAGGAGATTTTAAAAAATTGTATTATGGTAACTAATGAAGAAAAAGGATATGGATTCTATTTCGGTCCAGGAGTACTATTCTTAGAATTTAATATACCTATGACTGGATCTAATGTCCAAGATGCTTATAATGAAATAAAAGAATCATTTCCAAATACAGAAATAAAAGTAGTTGCTTATAAAAATATTTTAGGATATTGGGCAGCTTATGTAGTTGATACAGCAGATTCAATCTACTGTGGTACTATGAGTTTAAAAACAACAAAAGAACAGATTGCTAAATATTTAGAAAATGAAGAACATTAATAAATGGGTTAATGAGTATGTTACTGGTGAAATGACATTTTATGGACTATTAAAATCAGTTCAAGATGATGCTTATAATCAAGCTATCGAAGATGCTGCGGAAGCTGCAACAGTCGAAGAAACTGATGTTAGTATTATGTCTTATTATCGAGTTGATAAGAAATCTATTCTTGATTTAAAAATAAAAAAAGATGAAATTAAAAGTGATGGCGATTAGTGATTTACATGGTTTTTTACCAGAAATCACTGAATCTGCTGATATAGCAATAATTGCTGGGGATACTATACCATTAGAACATCAATTCAATAAACCTAATAGTAAAAAATGGTTAGAATCTGAATTTGCTGAATGGATTAAAAATCTTCCAGTAGACAGAGTATTTATGATTGCTGGAAATCATGATGCTTATTTTGAATCAGTAAGTCAATCTAATATTTTAGCTTTACATCAAGCATGTAGAAAGTTAACTTATTTAAAAAATCAAGTAACTCATTATTATGATAATAATGCACAATTGTGGAGTATCTTTGGTACACCTTATTGTCATATATTTGGTAATTGGCCTTTTATGAGATCTGATGATTATATGACTGAAAAATTTAAAGAAATTCCAGATAAAGTAGATATTATTATCTCACATGACCCACCTTATGCGTGTGGTGATGTAGATGTAATATTAGAAGCACCACAACACCGTGCACAAAGAATGTTTCAACATTTAGGAAATCAGCCTCTAAGAGCAAGAATCGAACATGTAGACTATAAACTATTAGTATGCGGTCATATACATGGTGGAGACCATAACTTTAATGAGGGATGGAAAGCTGTAAATGTCAGCCATTTGGATGAATTTTATCAGCCACATTATCCACCTTTTTATATTGAATTAGATCATGATACCGATAGCGAACCTAGTGCAGAGTCTTAAGGTCCCATTTGATTATGTGATTGGAGCATCTTTAGTGATTGCTCAAGACCAATGTTTTCATGGAAATATTCATTTTGTCTCAGTTATGACTCTTGATGGAGAATACAAACAGGATTGTAGATGTTATGATTGTGGTAAAACTTTGGATAAAAATGAACTAAAACGTTTTATGATATGACAAAAGAGGAAATTTTAGAATGTAATAAATTAATTGCTGAATTTATGGGTTGTCAGAAATGGCCAGATAGAGATGCATATGTAACTAAATTTGGAAACATAAACGAAGCATTTAATACTGTCGAACAACTTAGATTTCATAAAGAATGGGATTGGTTAATGCCTGTTGTTGCAAAAATTCAAAAACTTGGATATGTTTGCGTAATTTATGCAAATTATTGTAATATCATAGAAAAAGATTTGTTTACTAAGAAGTATGATGGTGAAGGATTTGATATAGATCATTATTCTGACTCCATTGAAACTGTAATTGGAGCTGTCTATAAATGCGTTGTTGAATTTATTAAATACTACAATGAGCGTGATTGAAGAAGATAAAGAATTGCAAGAAATGCAACAAATGGAAATTTGTTATAAAAAAGCTTGTGAACTTCATAGACAATATGAAACTCAAGTGATTATGAGACGACTGCAATTTCAAAAGAATTGTACTCATCTAGAATCTATATGGCATAAATATGAGGATGTATTAACTGGAGAAACAGTAACTACAGAGCATTGTAAAAGATGTAAGAAATTAATTAAAACAACTAGAGAATGATATGGTTTAGTAGTGACTGGCATTACTGGCATAAGAATATGACTTATGGAGAATCAGTATGGCCGGATAAGGAAAGAACAACCCGTCATTTTAATACAACTGCGGAAATGAGTCGTGCTCTTGTAGAATCTATTAACAAATATGTTAAACAAGATGATACGATTTATTTCTTAGGTGATTTTGCATTTTCTGGATTAGAAAATATTTACAACTTTTGGAAACAATTGATTTGTAAGAATATTTACTTTATTCCAGGAAACCATGACCAACATATAAAAAAGAACAAGGAGTTACCTAATTGTTATTATGTCGATGAATATGATACAATTGAGGATAAAATTCCAAAGATAGTATATCCTAATAGTTCTGTTGTTGGGGCACAAGATTTATTTCGTATGTTACCAGAATTAACTACAATAACTTATAACAAACAGTTATTTGTATTAAGTCATTATCCTCTCGACCAATGGGAAGATATGAGTCATGGTAGTATTATGTTACATGGGCACTGTCACCATCAAATAGACAGTTGTGAAACGAACACAAAACATCGTAGAATGGATGTAGGAATAGATTGGAAAGAATTTAGACCTTATTCAATTGATGAAATTGTGCAGATGATGGAAAAAAGAACAATCAAAAAGCATATTAGCTAATGATTAAAATTTATACTGATGGAGCTTATTCACCCTCGCGTATGCAAGGTGGTTGGGCATTCGTCGCTTTAAAAGACGATGTTAAAATACATTCATCGTTTTTCCCTGTAAAAGATACCACCAATAATCGCATGGAAATACAAGCCGCAATTGAAGCTTGTAAATGGGCAGTAGGAGAAGGTTATGATGAAATAACTATCTACTCTGACTCCATGTATGTTATTGGTACTATGACACAGAGTTGGAAAAGAAAGAAAAATGTGGATTTGTGGATTGACATGGACGAAGTTACTGAAAAAGTTTCAGTTAATTGGGTTCATGTCAAAGGGCATAACGGAGATAAGTATAATGAATTATGTGATATGTTAGCTGTACAAGCTAGCCAAGTAAATGATTAAATATGGGGCAGATTAGAACGATTGTTGAGGAAAGACAAAGGAATGTAGCAATAATGGATGTATTTTCAAAATTGGTACAAGAAAGGATTATTTTTATTGATGATGTGATTGATGATGATTTGGCAAATGGAGTTATTGCACAGATGCTCTATTTAGATTCTTTGGATCAGGAAAAACCAATTAATATCTATATAAATACTCCAGGTGGAAATGTTACTGCAGGATTGGCTATTTATGATATTGCGGAAAAATTAACCGCACCGATCAGAACAGTAGCTATGGGTAAATGTTGCTCAATGGGTGTACCATTGATGTTAATGGGTAAAGAACGTTGTGCTACAAAACGTGCAAGGTTTATGATTCATCAAATTTCAAGTGGTACAGGCGGTCAATTGACTGATATGAAAATCGACTTGAGAGAAACTGAAGATTTAGAAAAGCTGTCATATGATATCATTGCAGAGAAAACTGGTCAATCTTATGAACAAGTTGAAATGGATTGTGAAAGAGATTTCTGGATGAATGCACAACAAGCTTTAGAATATGGAATTATAACAAAAATTCTATAATATGAAGAAGTTGAGGAAGCAAATATCAAGTTTACAAAAACAAATTAATATACAAATTGATTGTGTTAATCAAGGAGGTTGTATTCATTTTGCGTATTATTTAAGTAAAAGACTTAATGCGTTAGGTGTTAGACATAAAATTGTTTTTGGAAATCATGTTCCAATTGACATCAGTTATGAGCATTTTCAGCCTGTAGCACACGTAATGGTGTATATAACAGGAATAGGATATGTTGATGGTCTCAATATAGTTACAGATGCAAGAAAGCACTACAACTATCTTAGGCATTATCAAATATCTGAAAAGAAACTTGATACGTTTCGTAACGGTTATCAATGGAATGAATCCTACAATATAAGACAAAATAGTAGGATTGAGAATTTAATTAATAGGTATATAGAAGATGATAAAAAAGACGCTGGAAGCAGAATACATTATATACACGAAACATGGCGAGACCGTGTTGGTAGATGAGAGTAACAGGTTTATTTATGAGACATCTGTATACTTATATCATAAGAATTATTTTTCTCTTTGTAATAAGAAATATTTCTCATCTTCAAAATATATAGAAGGAGTTGTAAGTTCTTTCTTTAAAACAAAAAATATCCAAATATGCTCGGAGCTGTACGCAGCTCCTGAGCAATGGTTAATAGATAATGAATTTACTAGATATGTTAAACCTGAAAAGATAAAGAAAATTACAAATGTAAAAATCGAAGGTAATGACAAATAGAAAATTGTGCTTGATTAGTCCTGAAGTGGGGGAAATGTTGGTGAAACAGGTGGCCCATGAACTAAAAAATAGAAACTTATATTTAAGTTATGCTAATTATTTTAGTGTAGAAGGAGTGACTGATCTTGAAGAATATTATCGTAAACGTGCAGCCGAAGAAAATAACCACCACCAGTGGATTATGGATTATTTATCCGATGGCGATTTTAAATTTACATACCCTGCAGTAGAAGAAAATACTGAGAAGTTTGATGACTATATCACACCGTTTAAACAAACGATTGATAGAGAAATCTTAACTACACAAATGCTTTATGCTATTTATCAAAAAGCACAAGCAGAAAGCGATTATATGACCAGTTCTTGGTTATATGAAAAATTAATAAAGGAACAGATAGAAGAAGAAAATACTTCAAGGATGGCTAGAACCATCATGGAAGAAGAATCAGATATTTATCTTAGAGCTGAAAAAGTACTTGATTTATTAGGAGATTAGTATGAGTTATTTAGTATTTGATCAAGATGGTGAAATGCTCGATGTACTTGACTTTGATTCTGTTGAGAAATTAGCTTTATTTAAAGCTGAGAACCCCAGTTATATTATTAAAGAAGATTTATTAGATGATGATTACCTTACTGAGGTAGAAGATGAAGATGATTCTGATTTAATTGAATATGATGAATGGTAGACTCAATAAAAGAAGTACAATTATTAGCAATTAGGCAAGGTGTCTATACAAATTATGTATTTAAATCTGTGATAGATTCCGAATACATAATGTGTACTAGATTACCTAACTGGCAAGTTCCTGAAATGAATGTTGGAGACAAAGGATTTCTACATTATCAAAGAGTCAATGCTGGAGATGAATATATCACTCCGGATGGACAAAAGATAGTATATAAATATTCTAATGTTTATTTCATTAATTTTGTATTAAAATCAGATGTAGTTGTAGGTAAAGAAATAATATTATAAAAGATATGAGCACGTTAATGGAAGAAAAATTAAAAGAAGCAATGGATAAAAAAGGAGTGGATTTAAATAGTTTTATTTGGAAAGGAAATAAAGTTTTAGATGCCACAGGTAAGTATAAACAAACTGAGAAAAAGCTAACCGCTATGTCTGAGTTTGAGTTAAACGAATGCTATGACCATTGCAAGACTATGTTATTTAATAAGGATGTATTAAATCCTGGTAGATATGTAGTACTAGAAACAATAGCAGATCAAAAAGACAGAGTTGGCGCTGAGCTATTTTTGAGATTTGTAGATCAAAATAATAGTTTAAGTAGATTCACTCTGCTAGGAATGATAAATGAGTTCCTAAAAAACAACAAAGAAGTATTTAAAAACTATAAGCCTACAGTAGGCGATATGTTTTCAAGTGTACCAAATGAATTTGTAAAAATTCCTTTATCTTTATTGATAGATGGATGCTTAGATAGATTAGGTGCATTTAATAAAAAACACATAACAAGAACCTTTATCCTTAAACAGGGTATTTGGCTCACCCCAACTGAATCTAAAGAATTGATTGAGACTGATGAAAATGGAGAAGTTAGAGACAGATTGGAAGTCATTAGAGAGAGATTAAACATAAAAGAAATTGAGAAATTATATATCAATTCTAAAGGTTTAAATTATACTCAAATGAGAGCAATGTTGAATATCAAGTCAAATAAAAAATATATGGACTTGACATCTTCACAACTAGAAACTTTAAGAAACAGAATACTGTTTAATCTTGAAGAAGCAGTTAAGGAGCACATTGCAGCATGGGAAAGAAGAATGGAAGAAATTGAATTAGTAGCAAACTCTAAAGGATACAAACTTTAATGATATATTTAGTAAGCAATCAGACAAATGCTTTTGGTGGAGAGTTCACGCAAGTGACTCTTATGGACGCAATAGCAATGATAAGCACTCTCGAATTTGTAGGTACTGATACTGAAACCGAGGGTTTAGATTGTTTTACGAAAAGTTTGCTAACACTTCAATTAGGAAATAAAGAATTTCAAATAGTTTTTGATATTGCTTCATATGGTGGTAAAATTCCCACCGAACTGAAAGACTTTCTGAATAAATCAGAACAGACTTTCTTACTCCAGAATGCCAAGTTTGACTTGCAATTTTTATATCGTCAAGGAGTAATCCTGAAAAAAGTGTATGACACTATGTTAGTTGAAACAATACTAACTATTGGGTTACAAGAGGGCGGTAGAGATTTGAAAACTATTGTACAAAAGTATTGTGATGTTGACCTTGATAAGTCAATTCGCGGAGAAATTATTACAAAAGGGCTCAATGCCGCAGTTATAAGATATGCAGCATATGATGTTGTATATTTAGAGGATATTATGATAGATCAAATGAAACAAGTTCGTCGAATGAAAGTCGACAACGCTGTTAAACTTGATAATGAGTTCGTAAAAGTTCTCGCTTATATCGAATATTGTGGTATCAAGTTAGACTGGCAAAAATGGAAAACTAAATCCCTTAAGGATTTAGAGGATGTAGTTCAGAAGAAAGCAAAATTGGACAATTGGCTCATGGAGCATGGATATACTCAATATTTCAATGGAATGTTGGATATGTTTACAGGAGAACAAGATTGTATTTTAAACTGGAATTCATCTCAGCAAGTTATCACGTTGTTTGAGTCTTTGGGTATTAATTGTACCATTAAAGACAAAGGTGTTGAAAAGAAAACTGTTGAAGAGAAAGCGATTGGGAAGTATCGAAAGGACTTCCCAATCCTTGATTTATATTTTGATTATAAAGCAGCTGTAAAGTTAACGTCTACTTATGGGTTAAGTTGGGAACGAATGATTAACCCAATAACACATAGGATTCATACGAATTTTAAACAAATTATGAACACTGGTAGATTATCTAGCGGTGATATGAAAGTCAATAAACCAAATCTTCAAAATTTACCTTCGGATGAATTGACAAGAAGTTGTTTTATTGCTGAACCACATTGTAAATATATTGCTGTTGACTATTCAAGTCAGGAGCAAATTGTATTAGCAAATTTTAGTGGTGAAGAAAATTTAATAAATTTCTATAGAAAGGGATTTACTGACATGCATAGTTATGTAGCCTTTTTAATGTATCCAAATATTAGACGATGTACAGTTGAAGAACTCGAACCTTCTAAATTGAAGTATATTAAAACGGAATACCCTGATTTAAGATATCTAGCTAAAACTGCAGGATTTGCCATCAATTATGGTGGTAATGGTGCAACAATAGCAAAAAATACAGGAATTTCTAAAAAAGATGGAGATTTTGTATATGAAAATTATTTCAATGCATTCCCAGGATTAAAAAGTTATTTTGAATATGTTATGGATTTAGCTATGACTAATCATTATATTCTATTTAATCCTATTACTGGTAGAAAATTATTTATATCTCCTGATGAACCTATATTCAAATATGAAGAGGATATGGCTGACCCATATTTTTGGCGAAGACCAGATGCTCGTAGTATTCAAGGAGAATATAATAAAAGTAAATCCGAAATTCAAAGAAAAGCACAAAATTATCCTATTCAAGGATCTTCTGCTGATTGTAGTAAATTAGCAGGAGTTATTTTATTTAATGAACTTATAAGAAGAGATTTATTATTTAAAGTAAAAATTGTGAATATGGTTCATGATGAATTTAATGTAGAAGCTCCTGAAGAAATTGCAGAAGAAGTCTCTGAATTAGTCGTGAAATGCATGGTAGCCGCCGGTTCTCAATTTTGTAAAATCGTACCTTTAGGTGCGGAAGCTCAAATTGGTGACCACTGGCTACATTAAAAACTTTTATGAAAATAAATGTTAAAAAATTTGTTTTTGTCAAATTTTTTTCTTATCTTTGTATTAGAAAAATGAAAATGAGAAAATGAAAAATTTTAAGCTAGAAAGACTCCAGAGAGGAGAAAGCTTTACTACTTCGGAAAAAGGAAATTCTATGACTCCTAAGATTAAATCAGGTCAAGAACATATACTGTCGCCCGCTCAATGGAATACTGTTGATGTGGGCGACATTGTTTATTGTAAGGTCAAAGGAAGATTTTACACGCATTTAGTTAAAGCAAAAAATGATGATAAGGGTTGCCTTATAGGAAACAATCATGGAGGTTTAAACGGCTGGACAAAGCAAGTTTATGGCAAAGTGGTTGCAATACTTTAGTATGATTAAATTTATATAAATGACATTGGATAGAACCGAAAGGCAGAGAGCTGGTGTCAAAAAATGGATTGAAGCAGGTTGTAGAGGCACTCTACAATGGTGTACAGGCGTTGGGAAAACGCGCGCTGCATTAACTGCAATTAAAGGATTCTTAACAAAGAATTCTAATAAAAAGATAGTAGTTATTGTACCCACTGAGCATTTAAAAATTCAATGGATACAAGAACTTTCTCGGTATGATTTACTTAATTATGTCACTGTTGAGATCATCAACTCAGCAATTAAATCAGATAACCCAATTGATTTCTTAATATTAGACGAATGCCATCGTATTCCTTCCGACACATTTTATGCAGTATTTTACAAAAGACAACCTAAAATTGTACTTGGTTTATCTGCTACATTTAGTCGTTTAGATGGTCGTCATATTTTATTAGATCAATTTTGTCCTGTGTGTGATGTTATCAGTGTAAGAGAAGCAATTGAAAATAAGTGGCTTGCTCCTTATCAGGAGTATAAAGTTATAATTGAGCCTAATGATATAGAAATATATCGTGAAGCTAATAGACAATTTAATGAAGCTTTTGCTATTTTCAATTTTGATTTTAACACTGCTATGAGTTGTATGACGAATATAATTTATCGTAGAACTTATGGAAAGAAAATGGGAATGTCAGCATCTGATTTGGATGCAGTAGTATTTACTTGGGGAAGAGCCTTACGTGCACGAAAGTCGTATGTAATGGACCATGTAAAGAAGTTAGAAATAACTCGTAAAATACTTGCTGCTTATCCAGATAAGAAAGCAATCACATTTTCTGCAACAATTAAACAGGCTGAATTAATTGGCAATGGCTATGTAGTTCATTCAGGTAAGACTAAAAAGAAAAATAGGATTACTATGGAGGAATTTGCAAAGATGCCAAAAGGTGCTATACATACAGCCAAAAGTTTGGATGAAGGTTCTGATGTTCCAGGACTAAACTTAGCTATTATTTTAAGTAATACTTCTTCACAAACCCAAAAAACCCAACGGTTAGGACGGGTTATAAGGTATGAAGAGGATAAAGAAGCTTTAGTTTTTACTCTTGTAATAAAAGGAACAATGGAGGAAGGCTGGTATAACACATCAACAGCGGGAAAGAATTATATAGAGATTACCGAAGCAGAATTAGATGAGATTTTATTAGGAAACGAGTCTGAAAATATAGTGCAAGAAGGAAAAGAAGTAGGATTAATGTTTAGGTTTTAAAAAATGATTAGTGAAGAAATACTCGAATACCTAATGTTGGAAAGAGCTTTAGAACAAAACCGTGCTTTGATGGATATCGAATCAGATACCCTCTTAGCTGTAAGTGATAGGAAGAAGTTCTTAGAAGATAAGTTTATTAAACAATATAAACCTACCACAACCATTAGTAAAAATCCTGTGAAGGACGATAAAGAACTGGAAACGTAGTTAAAAACTACATTTTAAATGCAACAATTTGAATTATCTCTTAAAGAAGAGATTAATATTTATATTAATAGTGGACTTACTCCAACAGAATTATTTATACTCCGGCTGCTTTTCTTGGCAGTTAATGGAGAACCAGATATGCTGATAAATTATTTATCTAACGTATCTAACGGAAAGGAACTTTTTCGCAAAGTTCTGGAATCCCTACAAGAAAAGAAAGTTATATTAGCATCGTTTAAAGTACCCCGTGAGGGAGAAACCCTAAACTATAAGAACATACCATTCAATAAGAATTTCTTAAAGATGTATGTTCGTGAATCAAATGAGATGGGAAAAGAATTATTTGATGCATATCCTCCATTTATTAACATAGGTGGAAAGTTATGCTCAATAAAGAATTTTACCAAAGCTGGTCTATATACTTTCGAAGAATTTTGCTTATATTACGCTAAAGCAATAAAGGTTGCAGGAGTAACTCATGATAGAGTTATGGAAGCACTAGAGTTTGGTAAAGAACATAATTTACTAAATTATTCTATTTTAGAATTTATTGCATCTCATAAATGGGAAGAAATAGAGTATATAAGAAGTAGTGGAGACGTTAACGGTTATAATAATTCTGAATTGTTATAATGGGAGTAAATCAATTATTACATAATATAGAAGAAGGTAGAAAAGGAAGAAATATTGGTATTAGCACAGGATTACCAGTTATTGATTCAATTATATATGGAGTGCAAAGAAAGTATTTATATACTATCGGAGCTGATACTTCTGGAGGAAAAACATCCTTCGCAATAGACGTGTTTGTGTACAATCTATTGAAAAACAGAGAAGATAAAGATGTTTCCATATTATACTATTCCTTTGAGATGTCGGCAGATATTTTATTTGCTAAGTTATTATCACTATACATATTTGATACGTTTGGTGAGGTTGTGACTTACGAGGACATCCTTTCTTTAACAAAACCAATATCGGATCACCACTTAGAATTGGTGAAGAAATCTGAGAGTTGGCTATACGAGCTTCAACAACATTTAACGATTTATGATAAAGCGTTATCCCCTAATGGTATTTATGCTACTTGTAAAGAGTGGTTAAAACAATTTGGGAGTTTTGTCCAAGTCGATGAACATAGAGAAGATTATATAGATAATGATCCGAACAGATATAAAGTCGCAGTAATTGACCACGTTGGTTTGATTACTGGCCCAGGATCAAAGAAAGAAAAGATTGATTTAACCACAGACTATTTCATCTATTTTAGAAATAAATGTTCCATGACTGGAGTTTTTATTCAGCAATTGAATAGAAATGCAAAGAGTATGGATAGAAAGACGAATGGCTATGAGTTAATTCAATTAGATGACTTTAAAGATACATCAGGAACACTTGATGCATCTGAAGTTGTTATTGGGCTATTTTACCCTTATAGGGAAAAAATTGCTAGGTGTGAGGGATATCCTATCCAAAATGTCCTCAAAAAAAGATTTCGATTAGTTCAAATCTTAAAAAATAGATATGGTATTGCAGATGCTTCAAAAGGTACTACTTTCTTCGGAGAGATTGGTATGTATAAAGAACTGCCTAAACCCGAGGATATTGGAGATTATGAACCATATTTATCATTAGATAAAATAAAACCAGATAAAATAAATGCAGATAAACAAAACAAAAATGTATTTAATTTTTAATTATGGCAGAATTAATTGGTATAGTTGGCAATTCTGGAAGTGGTAAATCTACTTCTTTAAGAAATTTAGATCCAACAACAACTTTTATTGTAAATGTAGCTGGGAAGCCCCTACCAATAAAAGGTTTCAAGAAAAATTACAAACCTCTTGTATTAAATCCTGAAACAAAACAATATGATGGCAATCTTTATAACACATCAGATGTTAGTAAGATAGGCCAAATCCTTAGACTTATCAATAAAAGTCGTCCTGAAATTAAGACCGTTATTATTGAGGATGCTCAATATATTATGGCATTTGAGGCGATGGATAGAGCGTCGGAAAAAGGATATGAAAAATTTACTCAAATGGCAGGTAACTTCTATTCAGTATTGAAAGAAGCTATGGCAATGAGAGATGATTTAAAAGTATGTGTCTTGACACATTCAGAAAACATCGGTGATGGTTTAAATCCAATTTACAAAATCAAAACAATCGGTAAAATGATTGATAATATGATTACTGTAGAAGGTTTATTCACTTATGTATTATTTACAACACTAATACGTGACGTTGATGGTGCTGTAGATCATAAATTTATTACTCAATCAGATGGTACTACAACTGCTAAAACTCCAATGGGTTGTTTCAATGAAATGCTTATTGACAATGATTTAGCATATGTGATTAAGAAAATTGATGAATATAACGAAGACTAATGGTTAAACAAATATCTATTACATTTGATTTTAACACAGAAACTGAAGAAGTTTCTAATGTTAAAACAGTAGCAAGCGTAGAAAAGAAAGTGCGCACAGTTACTAAAAAATTAAAAGATGCAGTTGAAGAAATGGCAAGTGAACCAATTATTACTTTAGATCCAAATAAACTTATATTTAATAATAAAGCTGTTGCTGACTTAGAGTTAGAATATGAAGACAGAGTTGTTATTGAATGGAAGAAAGTTGGGGCAAGTAAGATATTAGTTCCTACTATTCGTAAAGATGATGAAGCTGGTAACAAAGTAACTAAGTCTAACACAGTAGTATGTAAAGGAAAAGCCAATACTGTTCTTGCAGAAAAGGGTACGGAATTTACTATTGTTCCATTCGGAGATATTGAAGGTGTTTGGAGACTTGTGCCTATGTCAGGTGGGGAAGTTATTGATACCGAAACCTTAGAAGATGCTATCGAAGCTGCAGAAGAAACTGAAGCAGATTTAATAGTTGATACAGATGAAACAGACGAAATAGATGAATTGCTATACAAACTTTAAGTAATTTACAGAAATTATGAGTTTTTCATTTAATACAACAGCAGGTGCATCACAAAGCAGTACCAAACCAAGATTAGCAGGTAACGATATTTACGATGTTAAATTTGAAGGATGTGAAATCCAAGATATAAAAGGTGTTAAAGACACCAGTGCAGTATATAAAGTACTGAAATTAAAATTTGCTAACGAGCAAGGAACGTATGAACATACTGTTTTTGAACCTCGTCCAGAAGATTTTAAAAGAGGAGAAAATGAATACACTAGTAAAGAAGGGAAGAAAGAAAAAATTCCACAAACTTCTGGTGTTGAAAATATGATGTTGCTATTCAAGCACGCAATTGACTCAATCAATCCAACAGTTGCAAAACAAATTGATGAGGGTACTAAAAACTTAGGCGCAACCGATTGGGATGGCTTAAGAAAATTAGTTGTTCAAATCCTTGATGCAGGTAAAGGAACTAGCATGCAAATCAAACTGTTAAGAAATACCAAAGGAGAAGCAACTTTCCCTGGTTTCTTCGCAGGAATCACAAAAGAAGGTAAAGCATATGTAAGAAACAATTTTATCGGTGATAAATTGTCTTTCAGCACATATGAAAAACAAAGAATTGAAACTGAAGCATCTGCTAAACCAACAGCAGCAAAAACATATTCAGCGCCATCTATCGCAGGAACTACACAAGGTTCTGAAAGTGCTGGTGTGGATATTCAATTTGATATGCCAATTTTATAAGAAAAATTTCTTATCTTTGCAAGCTTAAAATGATTAATATATGTACGAATTAGACATAGCTCCAAAGATAACAAAAGAACTTTTACTTTCTAAATACTCCCAAGAAACGTTTTTTGAACATTACTTGGGAGTTCCTGTTAAAAAAGGATTATTTTGTAGTCCTTCCATTATTAGAACAGATAATAAACCTACTTGCTCTTTTTATAAAGACAAGAGAGGTAATTTAAAATACAAAGACTTTGCTGGGCCCTCGTTTGACTTTGTGGGATGCGTAGAGTATATTTTTAATGTTAGTTATTACAAAGCATTGCGAATAATAGCTAATGATTTTGGATTTATTTCAATTGATAAAGTTGAAAAGAATCCGCCAAAAATGGAATATACTGGTTATGAGTTGAAACAAACAGAGAAAGCCAAAATTGAAGTTGAAATAAAAGAATTTTCTGAAAAGGAATTGAAATGGTGGGAGAGCTTTGGCATTGGCCCAGCAACACTTAAAAAGTTTAAAGTATTTTCAATTAAATCTGTATTTTTAAATGGGACATATTTCACTTCTTCCTCAGATAGTTCTCCTATATATGGTTATTATGGTGGAGAAAATTCTGATGGGGATGAGTTATGGCGACTATACTTTCCAACGAAAAGAAATTATCGGTTTCTTAGTAATTGGAGTTCTACTATGATACAGGGAGCTAAACAGCTTCCTAAATCAGGGGAGTTTGTTGTAGTGACTAAATCACTTAAAGATGTTATGTCTTTATATGAATTTGGCATTCCAGCAATCGCCCCAAATAGTGAGAATTTATTTTTAACAGAAGCACAATACGAAAAATTACAATCTAAATTTAAGGAAATATATATATTATATGATAGAGATTTACCGGGAGTTCGTTCAGCCAATAGAATTCGTAAGAAATTTAAAGGCTTAAAAGTATTGTTAGTCCCGAAAGTAAAAGATTTTACGGACTATGTTAAAAAGTATGGCGTATATAAAACATTTAATTTAATCGAAGAATGGCAAGAAAAAAGAAAGAAGAATCTACCGAATGAGTAGAAGAGGTTCCTAAACCTAAAAAGCAAAGAAGTGCTGCTTATTCTAAAACAAAAGGATCAGCTTATGAAAGACAGATTGTAAATGAATTAAAAGATTTAACTGGTAATGAAAACATATGCACAGCAAGAAGTGAATCTAAGAAATTAGATGATATGAAAATAGATATCTCAGATCCTGATAATGTACTTCCATGTTATATACAAACAAAGAAAACTCAGACAACCCCAAGCGTTAAAAAAATTAATGCTGAAGTTGGTTTAAAAGATAAACCTTTGTGTATCTTATGGAATATTCAAGAAAAGAAAGAAGGAAATACAAATATCACTTCACATGGTGAGTATGCTATTATTCCGAAATCGTTTTTTTACGAACTATTAAAAAATCAAAAATAATGAGACTTTACATTGAGCATAAAATAAGAGAACTTTCAACAGAAATTATTGATTTATCAAATTTAACTGATGATGAATTAGTTAGGCATTTAAATCAAACTATTAATAAATCATTAAACTATATGTTTAGTTCTGGATTTAATGATGGTTATGAAGAAGGTTACAAAGAGGGAGTTGAATCTCAAAAAAACACATAAATAGATAATTAATTAAAAACGAAAAAAGTATGAACGTATTTTTGGATATAGATGACGTAATTTTTGATTGGCATAGATGTTATGCTGAACGCTTTGATGTACCAATTCCAAAAGAATGGGACACGTCAGAAGAAATGGGTAAGAGATTAAAAATCTTATCTGAGGAAAAAGACTTTTGGATGAATTTGGCTGTGAAGAACAGACCTAATTTTATTCCTGCAGGCTTTGTGAGTGCGAGAGGTGTAGCGAAATCATGGACTGTAGCTTCATTAGCTAAACATGATATCCCTGGAAGAAGCAACGTACACCAAGTACCTTGGGGTAAAAGTAAAGTTGCTTTATTAAAAGAATTAAACTGTCACATATTTGTCGATGATAAATATGAAACGTTTAAAGAGTGTAATGAAAATGGTATATTTTGTTTATTAATGGATGCTCCACACAATCAAGGAATACAAACTCCATATCGTATTCGTACTTTGGATATTGGTAATATATTGTATTTATGGCGCAAATTGAGATAATACCTGAATCAATACGGTTGGTCAAGATGACTGACAAAGAATACTTTGGCGAAGGAGAAAGAGATTATATCTCTAACTCCAAGCTAGGGTTAATAAATCCAGATGAAGGTGGATCCTTGGAAAAATATCTGGCAGGGTATTCAGGAGAATATTCTGAATCCTTTGAATTAGGATCTGCTGTCCATGCTATAGTGTTACAACCCGATGAATATAATATTTCTCCCGTAAGAAAACCAACCGGAAAGTTGGGATTGTTTGCTGAAAAAGCATACGATATGTGGGTGCATGATGTTGAATATGGTGAATTAGTTGAGAAAGCTTCTAAGGAAGCCGATTATTATTCCGGGAAAATGACCGAGAAAAGAATAGAAACTGCTTTGGCAGCTTGTATTCCTTATTGGAAAGAAAGGCAAGAGTATGAAAAGACTCTTTCTGTAGAACTTTTAGCAAAACAAGTTTACTTATCTGCTCCTATGTTTGAAAAATATAGTCAATGTGTATTAGGTATTAAAGCTAATTCACAGATGCAAGAGACTTTATATCCGCAAGGTTTATTAGGTCCTGCAGAAGTTTATAATGAGTATGCTTTATTTGCAGAAGTTATCGTAACACTCGATAATGGCGAAATAAAAAGATTAAAGTTGAAATCTAAGCTTGATAACTTTACCGTAAATCATGAAACTAAAGAAATGACTTTAAATGACCTAAAAACTACTGGTAAGCCAGTTAGATATTTTATGGGTAATTTAGTTAAACTTCCCGATGGCAGTAAAGTATGGTACGATGGTTCATTCCAAAAGTACCATTATTATAGACAGATGGGAATGTATTTATGGATTATGAGTTGTTATCTACAACATAAAGGGATAAATTATAAACCTAAAGCCAATATGGTGGTGGTTGAGACTATTCCCGATTTTAAAACAAAAGTATATCCTGTAGGTGGTAAAGATATTAAGAAAGGTCTTAGCGAGTTTAAGAAATTATTAATACTTGTTGCAGAAAATGGATAGAAACGCAGTAGACTCTGTAGTCATTACTTTGGATAGTCTAGAATACACAGATAAATTAAAAGCTTATAATAAAGTATTTTCATTAGGAAATCTAAATTCTGATGATATGAATGATAAGCTTGTATTAATTTCTCTAGTTGCCTTGACTACTCAAAAAATGAGAGAGAAAGATGCAACTATTACTCCCTTAAAGATATTAATGAAGATAACTGGGCAGATAGCCGATAACTCGGGATATTATCAGTTTCTTGAAGCTCTATCAATTTTGGTAGAAGATATGTCTTATGGTTGTAAAAAAATTGACGCTTGTGGAATGAAAAGTTCACAAGAAATTATTAACAAAATTAAAGAAATATTAGACACATGGGTTCCCTTTTAGAAGATATCGAATCACATTTTTTTGTCTTACAGGAAAATGCACCAGTTCCTCTTGAAGAGGAAAAACCACGACCAACAATGTCTGTCTGGGTAAAGGACAAAGACATTATTAGAGCTTCCACAGACATTAGTCTGATGTCAGCTATCGAGCCAGGTGTTTATACGGTTGATTTCAGCCGAGAACAGGGTTTATTTTGTAAAAAAATTGACGTTAAGTCAGACGAGTTGTTTATCTTCTCAGATTCTATTACTTCGGATTTATTGGAAGAAATTACTTTATTTTGGAGTAAAGCAGATCTGTACAAAGCAAACAACTTAATACATAAAAGAGGAATCTTATTGGAGGGATTCCCCGGCACGGGCAAAAGTTCCATTATCTCAATCTTATCCAACGAGATTATGAAAATAGGAGGTGTAGTGTTTAAAGTGTCTGGTTATAGAAATCTTGATAATTATATCGACTTCGTGAGAACCGGTTTCAGGAAAATTCAACCAAATACTCCGATTATTACTATTCTAGAGGATTTAGATCAATATGAAGATGTTGAGATAGAACTTTTAGATTTTCTTGATGGAAAAACTCATTTAGATCACCATGTTATTATTGCAACAACTAATAACACGGAGATTATTCCTGATACGTTTTTAAGACCAAGTAGAATTGATTTGAAGATTGAGATTCCACTTCCTTGCAAAGAAACTCGTAGAGAGTATTTTGTACATAAAAATGTGCCGGAAAAAGACATAGAAATACTAGTAGAGAAATCTGACCAGTGTTCCTTAGCAGATTTAAAGGAGTTGTACATTTGTATTTATTTATTGGATTATACCATTGATGATGCTCTCACGAAAGTGAAAACACCAAAAGTGAAGAAAAATTATCTTCACTCGCCAATGAATAAGCCAAAATTAGGAATTTAACAATTTTTAACATAGTGGAAGGAATTTTATTCAGATAAAAGCAGTATCTTTGTACTGCAATTAAAAAATGAAAAACAAGCCATTCAGAAAATTTTTAAATTTTTAACATAAAATATTTGGTAGTTTCAAAAACTTTTCGTACCTTTGTACTATCAAATTAAAAACAGATAACTTTACAAACAGATAATTCAACGCAGCAGATGAAAATTAAATTTAATTTCAAAATGTAAATGAATTATGAGAACATGCGGTATCTACTGCTTAACTTCCCCTTCTGGGAAGAAATATATTGGACGTTCATTTAACATCGAAAGAAGAATGACACAGTATAAAAGATTAGAATGTCAAAATCAATCTAAACTATATACTGCCATCATAAAATATTCTTGAGAATCATTTTTAGTAGAAAATCTTTTTACAATAAAAAGTGATAATTATGCTAGATTAAATATCATTCTTAATACAATGGAAAAATATTTTATTAAGAAATTTAATTCAGTAGACTCTGGGTATAATTTAACATTTGGAGGTGATGTATTTACACTTTCAGATGAAACTAAATCTAAAATTTCAAAAAGTAAACAAGGTCAAGGAAAGGGACATATTAGAAATAGTCTCTCGGTCTTACAATTTACCTTAGATGGTCAATTTATTAAACAATGGGATGCTATTAATGTAGCAGCTCGTGAATTAAAAATTGCACCAATCGGGATATCTAAAGTTTGTAGATACAAACAACAGACTGCTGGAGGATACTTATGAAAATATGAAGATTTAGAATTAGATTCATTACATAAACAGATGAAAAAATAATAATTTTTAAATGAAAATGAAAATGAGAACAGTAGAAGCACAAGGCTACAACAAAGAAAAAGCTCTAGAAGCAACAGGATTAGATGTACAATTAGATATGTTGAAAAACGCAACACAAGCATGGAAAAAAGCAGGTTCACCATTGAACACTAAATCTCTAAATGCTTTCGTAGCAGATTATATCAAAAGAAACAAACTTGTTGGAGCATACATCGTTGTAGAAAATGCATCAGACGACACTCGTCTAAGACCATATAGTGTGATTAACGAAACAACTATTGGCAAACGTAAAGCTATCACAGTTTACCAAATCAAAGAAGCTGAATTAGCAGTGAAATACGTTAACGAAAAACGTATTGTAGTTGATAAAGAAACTGGTGAAGAAAAAGAAATTGAAGTAGCAGTTCCTTACCATAAAGAAACTATCGAAGTTGAGTACGATGTACTTGATGAAGCTGGTGAAAAAACTGGTGAAAAAGCTACTAAACTAAAAGAAGTAGAAATTCCTAACGTAAAAGTAATCTCAGTTGGTGCTGTTGAAGCTCGTGCTGATAAGAAAGAAACAGCTCTGAAACTTATGAAAGAGCTTATCGAGGAAAACAAAAAAGATTATGTTATCGAAATCGTTAAAGAAGTAACAGAAGGTCAAAAATATGCTGGCTACGGTCAATATACTCCTTCTAAATCTGCGAAATTAGGTAAATTCTTATTCTTCGTACAAGAGTAATAGATTAAGCAATTAATCAGATAGGTCAGGGTCGCAAGGCTCTGACCTTTTTTTATAATTTATAACTAAAGGCGTAACAGCTAGATACAAATTAAATGGATAAAAAAGTAGAACATGATGCATCGGTAGATGCACAAATGGAAGACCGTGCAGTCGTGGAAATAGTAAGAGATCCCTCTAAAACTATTCAAATAGGTGCAGAAAAAGTAGGACAGATAACTGAATATAAATATAGAATTTTAGTTCGGGATAAGCCTACAATAGAAGGTTCTTTGAGTAGAGAGGAAGTTGATTTAATGCATCGACTTTATTCTGCTGAAGGATCCAACTTAACACAAAGATCAGTATCTCGATATTTCCCGACATTTACATTTCAGGATTTTAAGAAGGTACTTCGTGCTTTTAATATTACAAAAGCTTCTTCTCCACTTGCTCCGCATGTGATTGAAGAAAAACCAAAGGAAGAATTAGCACAACTTACCTTTGAAAATAAAGAAAATGATTATCTCAGATATTTAGAACAAAACAGAAACAAATTTACCGAGGGCAAGCTGAAGGAGATGACCGGTAAGTATTTCGAGTTGAAACAGCAGATTGCGGATTTTAAAGAATTTATTGGAGAACTTAAGTTCGATATTAAATTAGAAGTTCGTAAACCAGCAGTTAATAATGACAAGACTCTATTAGTCTACATTAGTGATATGCACATTGGTGCCGCTGTTTCTTCATATTCTATTTATGAGAATGATTTTTCGTTTGAAGCTGCAACCAAAAGATTGCAAGCCATTTCAGATAAAATAGTTGATATTGCTGTAACTACAGGAGTAACTAATGTTATTATATGTAACATTGGAGATACCTTAGATGGTTATAATGGTGAGACTACCAGAGGTGGCCATGCTTTACCTCAAAATATGAACAATAAAGACCAATTTAAGAATTTCTTGAAAATGATGACTCAATTCTTTTCAGATTTATCTACAAGTGGTTTCTTTGGTTCAATAAAGTACATTGCCGTGGATGGTGGCAATCATGATGGAGATTTCGGATATATGGCTAATAAAGCCCTTGAGGGTATTTTAGCAATACTAAATCCAGAAATTGAAGTAACTATCTTTGAAAAATATATTGAGCATTTTAAAGTAGGCGATCATACTTTTGTAGTTTGTCATGGAAAAGATGCTAAGGATGTTTTCAAAAACATGCCACTTGTCATTAACGATAAAACCGAAAACCAAATCAATGAGTATTTGGATTACAATACGATTTATGGTAAAAATATTCACTTCATTAAAGGGGATTTGCATCAATCTGCTACAACTTATGCTACCAGATTTCGATATAAATCTGTTGCATCTTTCTTTGGCTCAAGTGAATGGATACATAAAAACTTTGGTAATACGAAAGCGGCAGTAGATTTTGACATAGTGGATGGAGATGCTATTTTAGAAACTCGATTAGTATTAAATTAATGGATGTAACAATCTCAGAATTGTTGAAAGGAAAGCCAACAATTATAAAAAATAAAGAATTTTTCCAAACAAAAAATTATGTAGAACCTTTCATTGAAAGGATGTCTGCAATTACAGATGATTTCAGGATTCAGGTTAAAGTTCCTGAACAAATGACATTTAGTAAGGATGCACAAGACTTGACATATAATAGAGTGCTCATTCAAGCGGTATTACCGTCTGAGCACTCTATTGATGGTCATGATGAAGTAATTGGATTCTTATATGGAATTGATGTTAAGAGGCCAGTAGTGAAAATCTATCGGGGCTATCTAAATCAAGCATGTACTAATTTAACTGTATTCAGCCCACAATGGATTGATGTACAAGAACTGATTCCAGGAGATCCTATTAGCTATAATGCAGTGAAACATTTAATGGAGCAAACAAGTGATTTTGCCGTTAAGATGAAAAAACTAAAAGAAACTACACTTGATAGAAGTATGCGTACTCAATATCTTGGAGAATGGGTTGACTATTCGTTAAGAGAAAGTCAAGATTATGGTTTCGGTAAAGTGAAGATTGCGGTATCAACCCCAATTGATGCATACAAACAATTATTTATTGACCAAGATAGTGAATATTATATTCCTGAAGGTTTGGACCCTACCATGTTTGATGTTTACAATAGCTTTACTCAAATCATAACCGATGATAAGAAAGATATAATGAACAAGTTTGAGAAAACTATGATTGTTAATCGCTTATTAGGAGTTTAAAAATGTGTTTTGTAAAAGTTGTTTATAATGATGAAACAAGCTTTATATTAGAAATAATTGCAGAGCTTGATTTAAAACATGTAGAGTTCTACAATATAGATGACTATCGCCAAAAGAAAAAAGCAATTCCTATAATGACAAGAAATGGAACAAAACAAGTTCCATTAATTGTCTTTGAGGATGAAAACATTGAAGAATGTGCTTGTATCTGGGCGGAACAGCAACCAGATTGGAAATTAGAAATACTTAAAAAATTAAAAGAGTAATGAACACATATAGAATTTACTTAAATAATTCAAACCTTACAGATAGTGTAGACATTCAAGCAGTTTATCCAAATATTATGGGACATACAACAATCTTCTATAATTCTGAAGGTGAAATAGTTGCTTCCATACCTAGTAATTTAGTATTTATTAAAATATAAATTGCAGAATAATGGTAATGTTTTTTACAGAGGAAGACTTGGTGTCTTTCGGAAGTTACTTACTGTCTGATGTTAGAATGGAGCATATCCAATCTATATCAAAGACTGAAACTCAAGATGTTATAGAACAAAGATTAAAATGTGTCAGTAATGCCGATTTAGGCAACTGGGCTTATTTAGTAAATCAAGCTAAAGAGGAATCTGAAGCTAATCAAGGAAGTCAGTTTAATTAATGAAGGTTAATGTTGTAAATATAAGTTCTAATGAATTACCAACTTATGCAAAAGCTGGTGATTGGGGAATGGATGTAAGAGCAGATTTTTCAAGAGGAGTTAGTGATAAATTCTTTGATGGAGCTGCTTATGATGAAGAAAGACAAGTAATAAATGTCTTTAGCGGTGGTAGAGTTTTAATCCCAACAGGATTATTCACATCATTCCCAGCAGGATATGAAATCCAAGTTAGATCAAGAAGTGGTTTAGCACTTAAGGAAGGTGTTATTGTTTTAAATAGTCCAGGCACAATTGATGCTGGATATCGTAATGAGTTAGGAATTATCCTATTTAATACATCTAATAGTGTATTTGAAGTTGCTCATGGAGATAGAATTGCTCAAATTGGCTTAGCTAAAGTTTCACTTATTGAGTGGAATAAAGTCGAATCACTTGATGAATCAGATAGAGGAAAAGGTGGATTTGGTAGCAGCGGAGTAAAATAATGACAGTAAGTAAAATATATTTAGTAACAAGAAACGCAAGAGATAAAGTCCAAGTGGTTATTGCTGAACTTGAGCAAAATGGTAATAGTTTTACTATTAACAGAACTACTGGACAATACCAAGGCAAAATGACAGAGCAGCCTAAGCTTATAATCGAGAGAGGTAAAGCCAAAAGATCTGTCCTACAGCAAGCAGAATTAGAATACAATAGTATTGTTAGTAAGTATCAAGACAAAGGATACAAGAGATTAGATTCTCTAACTACCAAGAAATTTGAAGAAATAACTCCTATGGAGATGGACTCAATAGTTCCAACTCTTAAGAGTGACTCTGAAGGTAATCTAAAACCAATGCTTGCAAAATCTTCTACACAATGCCAAAACTCGGTTCTTAACAAACCTATGTTGTGTAGTAGAAAACTAAATGGTGTTAGGTGTATGATGAAATGGGATGGCGAAAAAGTTGTTACTATAAGTCGTGGTGGAAAGAATTATGATGAAGCAGCTTCACACCTAACAGCAGAAGTTACAGAGTTTCTAAAGGACAATCCTGATTATATTTTAGATGGTGAATTATATCATCATGGTAAATATCTTCAAGAAATATCTGGTATTGCCAGATTAGGAAAATGGGAACCTCGTTGTGAAATCCTTCAATACTGGATTTACGATATCGCTGATGACAAATTAACTTTTGAAGAGAGGTTGACCCTGTTAGATGATATGGCACTTGAATTTAAGGATAATACCAAAATTCATGTGCTAGAGCATGTTGAGACAGGAAGTTGGGATGAAATACAAAGGTTACATGACCGATGGGTTAAAGAAGGTTTTGAAGGATTAGTAGCTCGTAAGCCTGATAAGACTTATGAGTTTGGTAAAAGAGGTTCAGCTATGATAAAGGTAAAACAATATCAAGATGCTGAGTTTCTAATCGTGGATTATCGAGATGGTTTAAGAGAAGAGGATTTTTGCTTTATCTGTGAAACAGATGATGGAAAACCTTTCGCTGCAAAACCAATTGGTGATAGAGAACTGAAAGCTGATTATATCGCTAACATTAACGATATAATTGGAAAGAAAGGAGTAGTAAAATATTTTGAAATATCTAAGGATGGTGTTCCACAACAACCTATATTTCAAGCAATAAGGTACGATTTAGACTAATGAAAGAAATAACAAATGAAGACTTCGCGTCGAGTATTGCTAGCAATAAGCACGTTATTATTGAGTTTTCCGCGGAATGGTGTGGCCCTTGTAAAGTTATGCAGCCTATACTTGAAGAAATCGACAATCAAAATGATGACATTTCTGTTTTCAAAGTAGATGCTGATACGCAAGATGAGTTGTGTGTACAATTTGGTATACGCAATATTCCAACAACTCTTTACTACAAAGATGGAGACCTAATTGATAAAACAGTTGGTCCCAAACGAAAAGAACAAATTTTGGAGATGTTCTCCATACAAGACTAAAACAAATAATTATGTATGCATTATATAAAGTAGAAGTGTGGATTAAAGCTGATATAGAATCAAGAACTCCACTAGAACATGTATTGCAAAACGTTGATAACATCCCATCAGGAAATGTTGATTTCATTGAAGATGAGAATTATCAGACAAAAACTGAGTCCTTCATCCAACCAACGGATGAAGCGACTTTTAAACTATTTACTGCAGAAGGTAAATTAATTTATTCAAACAAAAAAGATTAATATGAGATTTAAAGTTGCATTAGAAGTGGAAATTGCTGATGAAGAATTATTAGCAATTATCAACGACCATCGTCAAGACGAAGATAAAGAAATTTACGGATAATTTAGTGAAATTCTAGAAGAAGAAATATTAACCTTTTTAAGACAAGATAATTATATGAGTGATGAAATTCAGTATTATTCTGTATTAGAAAACTTAGAAGTAACTATTAAAAAAGAATAAATTATGGCAGGAACAACAGTAAAACAATGTGATTGTAAAGGCCCAGGAGCTGAGTTTCAAGACAAAACTTATGGTAAAAACATGAGACTTTGTAATGTATCAGAAGATGGGAAAAGAAGTAAATGTACCGTTTGTGGTGCTAAAAAATAAGAAATGACAGTTGATAATTTTGAACAAATTAAACAACTTCTTACTTTTAAATCTGAGGATGAGTTTTATCATCTTCAGATTTTAAAGAGGAAGAAAGATTGTCCCGAACATGAAAGGGGACAAAACAATAATGCTAGATGTATTAAAACTTATTACGTTAAGAATATTGAGTATTTGGAATCTAAGAAAGACGAGATAATCGGTTTGTGCAAGATGTTCAATGCTCGTGCTTATATTAATCTTAATACTAAAAGTTTTGAAAAAGCGGCTTTACATATAATGAGCCAAATAGTTAATAGAATTATTTTTAAACAATATGAGCATGTTTATCGTGCTTATGAAACTGTAGTTGGACAAGCTGATGTAAATGTTGGAGATAAGAAATGGATAATTGATGTTGATACTAAAGATGCTAAAACTATTCATGATACAGTTCAAGAAATTTGTAAATGTCAATCATCTCAAGAAAAAGATGAAAATGGATTTTATAAGAATATTTATGATTATATTCCGACCAAAAATGGATGGCATATTATAACCTGCCCATTTAATCTTAAACAATTAGAACCGTTTATGGCACTACATCCTTTTGATGTTCAGAAAAATAATCCAACTTTATTATATTATACTGATGGAAAAAGTGACGATGTATAAAGCTTACGATGGATTCTTTTTTGATACTCCAGAGGAAGCTTTAGCATGGGAAGCGAAGTTAGAACCGTGGTTGGATAGACCAAAACCTCCTCAGGAAGAGGAAGAAAAATTTGATGAATTATGAATCAAGAAATAGAAGAAATTCAAGAAATTGTTGAGGAACCTCAACACGAAAAAATTACTTTACGTCAACAAGTAACACCAGAAATGTTATCTACACGTAGAGTAAGAAAGATGTTTGGTATTCATCTTACTCCTTATCGGAGAGAATACCCCAAGATTGGAAGAAATGAGCCATGCCCTTGTGGCAGTGGCCAAAAGTATAAAAAATGTTGCTTAAACTAATATGGGAAGTATCTGTCGTAATACGATTTATGTAACTTATTTTGGCGACGATGCTGAAAAGCAAAAAACTTCAAAATTAGTACATGAGGAATTACACAAAAGTAATTATTTGGAATATCCAGAATATTATAGTGACTCTGAAGATGAAACCATTTCAGAGTTTGAGCTTGAAAGTAATTGGGTAGCTCCATTACAATTATTTCAACATTTGTGTAATAAATATAATATAGATATTATTGGAGTTGCTTATGAATTTAGCGGTGGTTATGTAGAAGCTTTTGAATTGAAAAACCAATTAAGAGAAGAAGAAGTTTCTGAACAACACATAATTCCATTTGTTGAATATGATGGCGATACAGAAATAATCAGTGAACTCCCTGAGACTCAAGATGAAGACATTTTGGATACCGAGTATCCTACCCCCAGAAAGTTTAGATTTAAGTGATGAACAAATATCTGAATTATAATGGAAAAACAAAAAATAAATGCACGAATAGTAGCGGATTCTATCAGTCCACAAGGAAATAGAATTACTACTTTCGTTTTAACATATCCAAGAATAATTCATGCTGAAGTAATGACGCATAGATTATTCTCAAGAAATGCTGCAAGTAGTAGAGCTATTCCTTTTAAGACAATGGTTAAATCTATAATGGATGATCCATTTATACCAATTGCGTGGCAGAAAGACCATAAAGGTATGCAAGGCACTGAATATTTTAATCCTAAACTGATACCTGGAGATGGACTTCCATCACTATGGTTAAAGGGAAGAAATGAAGCAGTTGAAATAGCACAAAGATTACATTCTTCTGGACATGGAGTTACAAAACAACTTTGTAACCGTTTACTTGAACCATTTTTATGGTATACTAATTTAGTTACTGTAACAGAATTAGAAAATTTCTATGAGTTACGTTGTCCTAAGTATAAGGTTACTGGTATTGGTGGAGGTCCTGCTCGTAGTAGAAAAGATTGGTTGAAAAGAATGAAATTTAGTAGTGCTTTACATCCATCACAATATCCTAAAACTGAAGAAGATTGGTGGAAACTTAGTGAATCTGGTGCTGAAATTCATATTCAAGCTCTTGCTGAAAGTATGTGGGATGCTCGAAATGAATCTACTCCTAAAAAATTAAAAGCAGGTGATTGGCATATTCCTTTTGGTGATACTTTTAGTATAGAAAAATTAAATGAATTACAATTTAAGAATTTTGGGAATGTACTTAATTATTATGATCATTATAAAATTAAAATAGCAACTGCTAGATGTGCTCGTTTATCTTATATGACATTTGATGGTGACATTGATTATCAAAAAGACATAGAGCTTCATGATATGTTGCTGCAATCAAAGCATTTTTCACCATTTGAACATTGTGCTAAAGTAATGACTAATAAAGAATATCACGATTTTATAAAAGGTCGCACAGATATAGAAACAAGTAATGGATTTACTATTACAACAGAGGATCAACGCGGGTGGTGTAATAATTTTAAAGGTTTTATACAATGCCGTTATCTAATAGAAAATGGAATCATTACCAATTAATAAACAGTTTAATTTTAAATTAGTTAAACATTTAAAATGCTATTGTGGCACAGAAATACCATATGGAATGGGAAATATAATGTCATTTATTGAAATGGCATATATTGAATGTCCATATTGTAATACTACTCATCAAATAGATATTGAAGAATTTATAATAAAACAAGATGGCACTAATTAATGAACATATAGTAAAAGAGCAAATACTTAATGCAGTAACAGAATGTATTGGAATGTATTTGAATTGTTATGAACAATTACAGTCTGATCAAATCCCATATGTATTATCAGAACTAAATGATAAGCTTGATAAAATTTTAAACGATGAAAAGTAGTTTACATTGTAAAATAAAAGGCACAAAATTATGTAAATACATTGAGTGTCAGACATTAGAACTTTGCAGAGATTGCAATTATCTAGTAGTAAAAACAAAAGATATTATTATCCCAACTGTACGTCATACATTTGATGGTACAGATTTTGTTCAGGTTGCTGGAGAAAAAGTTATATTAGCAAAACCAATAGACTTTGAAAAAACCGTAGAAGATATGAAAAAACAAGCTGAAGAAAAAGAATTATTAGGTTGGGATAATGGCACTTCATCAACTAAACAAGTTGAATTATTATCTCAATTAGCAAAAGATAAATTAGCTCAAATACAAGACCCTACTAAAGCTGCGAGATTCAATGAGGGAAAACCTCAATGGTCTTATGTTCACTTTAAAAGTCTTGAGCCAATGGTTAGAGTTCTTGAATTTGGTGCAAAGAAATATGCTCCAAAAAATTGGATGAAACCAATGGACACAATGAAAATTTTAGAGTCAATGCAGCGACATTTAGCCGCTTTATTTGATGGGGAGGAAGTTGATTCTGAAACAGGAATTTCACATATAGGTCATATTCAATGCAATGCGATGTTTTATAATTATCATAAAGATAAAGAAAATGGATCAAAGAAATAAAGATTTGATTAGAGATAATAAAAGTATTTGGAATTGTTCTGCCGCAAAGTATTTTGGAGTAGATGATTCTTCATATTTATTTAAATTATTTTTAAAAGCAGTTAATGACAACAACAGACCAACTGAATAATTTGCGAGGATATGTTATAGAAAATGCTAAATCATATCCTACACTTAAAGAACAAATGTACGATTTATTTTTTCTTTGTAAAAGCGAAATAGAAGAAGGTGAATCTGTACAACATGAGATTGATTTATGTATTGCAGATATTGAACAACTTATTGAGGAATACAATGAAGGGCAAAGCTAAGTTCAAACTAAATGGTGGGAACCCAGTTATGCTGTGCTCTCATTGTAGTGTGATTATCAAATACTCAAAACATTTCACAGATGATGAATGGAAAGCTGCAAAAGGTGAACTTAAGTTGGCACCGCAGTTTTGTGATGAATGTGAAGAAAAAAGAAACAAAGATGTATAAAGAAGCAACAATACCAGTTACTTGGGAAGGATGGAACGAAGTAGATATTAATGTTATAACTATTTATCGTGTTAACTTCCTTGAAGATTTTGGAATATTCAAAAAAGGAGAGTACTATACTAGCCTAAATGTTAATTATGCTGAAGGATTTATTGAATATTGGGAAAATGAGTTTACTCAAAAAATTCAATATTTCAAAGCTCAACCGATTGACAAAGTGAAAAAGTAGCTCTGTCGGGGTGAATAGAGAAGATTTCTGACACTTTCATACGAAAAATGAACTACCTATCAAGGTGGATTTTTAAGTGTCAGAAAATTAAAAAATATATTTAATTTAAATTAGATGGTATAATCGAGTTTAAATTACATTATCTGTTTTTTAGAATGTTAAAACAGTGAATAGGGGAACTTACGATGTGAATCGTGGGTTCCCCTTATTTTTTTCATAGTTTGTAGTTTTGTTTCAGATAAAATATGTAATTTTGTAAGTTAAATAATAAACACATAAAATATGCCTGAAAACTCATTCGCATCGTTTAAACCTATCATCAGTTTTGATGACAATAATAAAGAAAGACTGCAAAACTATTATGCAGCTAATGGTCTATCTCCAGATAATGATTACATGAAAAATTATCTTGGATTGAATAACCCCGCAGATACACCTATCATGAAATCCACTTCTACTACTAAAGAAAATGTTGATATTAGTAAAATATTAGCAGATGTAGTCTTGCCAGTAAATCTAAGTGAGAAAGTAGCCACAGCTCAATCAGATGCTATAAAACCACAAGTTAAAGTTCCAATTGCTCCACAGTCTAAGGATAAAGAAGTTGTAGTACAAATCCCAAAATCAAAAAAGGATTTTATTAAGACATATCTAAAGGCGGCGGAAAAAGCCTCTGCGACTACACATATACCTACTGATATGTTATTAGGACAAATTGCATTGGAATCAGGTTGGGGACAACATGCTCCAGGTTATAATTTAGGTGGTATTAAAGCAGATAATTCTTGGAAAGGAAGAGTAAAAACTAATATGACTTTAGAACAAGGTAAAACCGGTTTATATACTACTAGACAAAACTTTAGAGCTTATGGTTCTGCTGAAGAAGGTTTCCAAGATTATGTTGATTTTCTAACAAAAAATAAAAGATACCAACCTCTTGTTGGTGTAAAGGATCCCTACAAAGCTGCTGAAATTATGGGAAGGTCTGGATATGCAACTGACGCAAATTATGCAAAGAAATTAAAAGACGCAATTAAGTCTGTTCAAAAGACTAAGTCTGAATTATCATAAAAATAAGCCCCTGCACTCAAAAAGTGTAGGGGCTTATTTTTTTTATCTTCTATAAGAAGATTTTTGTCCTGTATATTCTTTATCTTCATCAAGGTTAAATACCTCAAATGCTCTAAAGTTTTTACTGAAATCACTAATAGTTTTATTACCACTCATTACGTCTTGCATATCTCCAGCAACCTTCATACTATAACTTAAGAATGCAGGTGTACCATTAATAGCTCCAAATGTATTTTGATACAAATTAGCTTCAGTTAATACACGAGAGTTTACTTGTTTCATAAATTCAACTGTATGTCCATCCAATCCGTCTGTACCATGATCGCTTAAGAATCCTTGAATCATTGCAGCAACCATTCCAAATACTAACATCATTAAAGCACTGTCTGCTAAACCATAAGTAAATCTTCTTTGTAATAGTGGGTCGCTTTTAAATTTGCCCATATCACCTGTAAGTACATATCTCATAGTTTTTAACATTGATTGAGCAAGGCCTTCTTGTGGAGTACCTACCCAAGCTAATGCTGGATCACCAGTATTTTCTGTAGTTTCTGTAAAGTCAATAATATCATCAGGATTAAGCTCGTCATAAACTGGCTTTCTCCATAAAGGAACTTCTTTACCATCTACAAGCTGAGTCTTTTGTACGTGATCTCCCATTAAACTATTTTCAGAGCTAATTTTCTTTCCATACCATAAACTCATCTTACCAGGCCAGAATTGTAAGAATTGTAAGAACACAATACCATACCAAGTATTATGCCATTCAGCTTGAGAGTCTTTATCAAAGTAACCATATACTGTATCAGTAAATGATTTATAACCTAAACGTTCTTTTTCAGAGTAAGCATGAGTCAAAGCATCTTTACCTTCAATCAATCTCTCTCTTCCAAGTAATTGACGCTCATCATTAATCTCATTCATAACTAAGTTATAAAGATTACGTTGTTTATTATATTCAGTGTCACTTTTTGCAGGGATGTATTTACCCTCTGCATTTTTATGGTTTTCTCTTTCCTTTAAGTACTTTGAGAATCGAGCATCTTTAGCTTCATCGTATTGTAACATGCCATCTGAATTAATGCTATGTGCATCAAAAGAACCATCTTCATACATTTTAGCTAAGAATAAAGATAAACGGTTATAATAATCAGGTGTAGTGTTACAACTGTACATCCAAGGACTCAATCCCATAAGTAAACCTCTACGATTAGTTTGTAGTCTTGTAGCCGCAGCATTTACGTCACGGTTAGCAAACCCATAAAAATTATTAACTGCGTCAAGTAAGTTCCACTCTGGGCCGAATTTATTATCTACAGTAATTAAAGATTTAACCGCTTTAGTATATGATTTTAAACTAAATTGTTGTTTACCATAAATTTTAGTTGATGCTAAAGCGATACCTTTATATAAACCAATTGTTAATTCTTTAAATAAAAGCACAGGTCTAAATGCTAACATACCCATCGTAGTAATACGTTTTGCAACTGAAACAGCTTTAATAACATCTTCTGCTTCTTCATTCACAATAGGAGCATCGTAAGCAGCTAAGTTAATTCTATTAACTACATAGTCTAATTCCTTAGAAATATCTTTGTTAGATACACCAGCTCTTAATTTCATCCACCACATATATGAGTTTACAATAGGTAATACTCTATTCATGTGGTCTTGTCGAATTTTATTAAATGCGGATTTATGTGCAATGATATCTAAACTTAATTCAAATTCAATATCTCCATGCTTATCAACCATATCCTTTTTGAATGAATCGGATTGTAAACCATATATATCGTACATTTCATAATAACCAAGTTGTGTTTTCTTTAAGTTAATCCTTTCTTCTTCTCTAAGTTCACGAGAGTCAAAGAAATCTTGAACCTCTTGTCCTACTTCTTTTGCAGCATCAGCAAATCCTTTAAATCCATCTTTCCATAGAGTTCCAGCTCTTGTAATTTGTTGATTCTTAACCAATGGCATTTTGAAATAGTTTCCGTTTTCAATAGCGGCTAAGATTTTTAAACCACTTTTTGATTTAGATAAAGTTTCTAAAGTATCAATATTTACATTTTCTTTCTCAGTAATACCAAGTTCGTATTTCTTGATTTCAAATAACATCTTTCTTAGATGTTCTCTTTCAGGGGCTGTTAAACCATTAGATGCATCAAATGCATATGGATTTTTAACTGACCAAATATTAGAAATTGAGCCATTTTCTCTAACCCACATATTCTCATATTTACCTCTATAATTACCAATCCAATTTTGTTCAGTAGGACTATAATGAATCTTTTTAAAGTATTCTCTTGTTAGAGAACCAATAATAGTAGATTGTTTATAGAAATCTTGACGAACAAATGAGTTCGCACTATTAAGTAACATATTGATATTACGTAAGTCAATAGAGTTTACTTTATCAGGAGTAATTGTTTTTAACCCACCAATAATACCTTGAATTGCTTTTCCAGTTCTATCATAAGCTTCAACTTTGTCTGTCCATAAACTATTAACAATAGATTTAAAATCCGAAAATGCAATACCAAAATTCTTCATATCCATAAAGTCTCCATATGGAACTAAAGCACTTTTTAATACAATCATAGAACTTATTAAAGCATATAAATACTCACGTTCATTATCATAAGATAACTTGTCAAGTGTTCTCTCTTCTAAGTGCCATTTCTCTCTTAGTTTTCTTTGAATATCAATTAATTGTTCTCCAGATACATCAGTGAACTGATTAAGTATAGGGGCTAATGTTTCTAACACTGCATCTTTATCTTCTTTAGAATATGTTCTTAATGAATTTCTAAAAATATCTCTAGCAACTTCTTCATCTTTTGGTAAGACTTCATGTGCTTGAATATTCATTTGCATTCCCATCCCTTCCATTCGATTTTTGAATTTCTCAAACATGGCATCAAGTGGTCTATAAAATGGAACACCTTCTTGTAAATTAAATACACTCACAGCTTCAACTTTATTTCTCTTTAAATCTAATTCTTTATGAAATTTATTTAAAAAGGCATACGCTTTTAAATATTCTAGTTCACCATATAATAGGTTATTTTCATATGATGCGTTAGCGGTAAATGCACTAACACTTAATAATGAATATTTATTATTTTCTTTATTTTGAAATAAAATAAAGCCTAATTTATCAAGTTCTGGTATTCGAGTTATAACACGATGATTTCCTAATAAAAATTGTTTTAATAAACTATTTAAAGTATCCTCAATTTTATTATTATGCCAGCTTACTGTTAAAGCTCCACTATTTACTGCTGAAATAACAGAGTTCTTCAAACTCACTAAGTTATTGTTCTTATTAGCTTTAGCAAAGTCAGTATATACTTGTACTGCTTCCGCAAACTTAGCTTCTTTTTCAGCACTTGAAGTTCCTGGTTCCCATTTATATTTAAAAATTCTTGAATTAGAATCTTGAGTAAATCCTAAGGATGAAAGTTGAGTTACTAATTCTCCAGTTAATGTGTCATCAAAACTATTGAATAAGTCAAATGTTCCACTTCTTCTAGCAGCTTCTACAATTTTTTGAGGATTATATTCTAAGTTACTCGTTTTGATTTCATAGTTTGGAAGTAACTGCTTTAATTCTTGCTCAAACTCTTTTTGTCTTTCTGGGTCATAATCAATAATTGTTTTCTGTGGAATAAGGGCAGCTACTACATTCCATAAAGCACCATTTTCTCTTAACCCTTTATTTGGATTTTGAAGTAGATTGACTTGTTTATCATATTTTAAGTTATTGTGTAATACTTGTTTACGTCCATTTTCGTCAGTAACTACAGAGCCAGTGCTAATTGGTATAACATTAAGGGTCGCACCTTTAACATCAATATACTGTCCAAGTAAACCACGATAAAAAGCTAACTGCCAATCAGTACTATAACTTTTTACTTGATCCCATTCATCATAAGGGTTCTTAGAAACCTTAACATCATAAATATGAACATTTCCTTCTCGGTCAATAGCTACAAGGTCAATACGTCCTTTTAACTTAACTGCTGCATCTTTAGCATGAGTTCCCTCTAAGTCTTCCATTGTATCAATATCTAACTCAGATAATATTGTACCACCATCTTTAATAATAGTACTAATTTCACTGAAAACTTTTCCAAGGACATCTTTTAAACGAATTTTCCATTGGTCTGGATTATCAAGAATATCTGCATTCTTGTCTACAATTCTGTCTACAATTTGAGATATATCTTCTCCTTTAGTACCACTTTGGCTTCTTAATAATAAGTCTAACCCATTATGGATATCAATACCTAATTGATTAGTTAATTTTTCAGATTCAATAATATCTTTAATTTCCTTCAATCTCTCAGTATATGTATCAGTAAGTGTACTATCTTTATTTACAATATCTTGTAAATTTTCTAACTTAGTTACTGAGTTCCTTAATGTTGCAGGCATTTTATCTAAGATAAAATTTAATATACGATTGTCCTCATTATACTCAGGAACTAATCGGTCTTTGTTAATACCTTTACTTTTAAAAATACTAGTATTAACTTGTGATATAAATGTAACAACACCAGTTGTTGCTGCGTTACTTCTTATACTATCTTTTCTCGATGCTATTTCAAGCAACGGTTTTCTCACACTATCAACTATTTCTTCAGTACTAAAAATCTTTTGATTAGCTAATTTAACTCCTGCTCGATAATAGTGTTGTGATAATTCTAAAATAGAATCTTTTACGACTGTTTTGTCGCCATCTTTTAATTCATATGTACAGCTCATATTATCTGCAATTTATTAGTAAGTTATTATTATCAATCTGATCATTTAGCCAATTTTTGAAGTTAGCATCATAGTAGAGTAAGTTAGTTTTAGATTTTCTAGAAGTTTCTCCCTTAAAAATATCTTCCATTTTATAATTTAAAATGTTAAATACCGATTCAAAAGAACCACGTTCAGGAGAGAAAGTTTCATCATCCTCTTCAATAACTTTTAAATCTTTCATTATTCTATCAAACATAGCAGTGAAAGATTTTACGTCAATAGATATTAATTTCTCAGGATCTTTCCACATCAATTCATTTACTTCATTTACAAATCTTTCTTCGACTTGTTCTAAATTAATATTTTCTGTAGACTCCCCTTTAGATTTAAGATAATTAGTCATTAATGTTTCATAAACATCTCCATTATTATATTTAGCACCCATTAAGAATAAGTGTAAATACTCATGGACTAACTCTTGTTCCGAACCTGGAACATTAGTATTAATAACAATTTTATTGCCACCAGAACTAGCATCAATCCATGCTTTTCTCTTTTTCAATCCTTTTTCTTCGGAATGAACTGTAGCAACGTCAATATTATATATTTGATAAAATGAATCAGTTATATTGTTCATTAACTCTGTTTTAGTCATTTTTTCATTAACTGCATCATTTTTAGTATCTAATGCTTGTAATTCTTTTAAACGGCTATTTCCAAACATTATATATAAATTTTTAATACTTCCTTCATCTTTCGATAAATCTAAGTATTTATTTACTGTTAACACTTTACCGTTTCTATTATAGGTATTGTATTCTAATAATAGTTTATCACCATCTCTAGATTCAACTCTATACTTATGACTTGCGGAGCCATCTTCTTTAGCTAAAGTAACATAAACTCCCTGTTGTAAAAATTTATTTTTACTTTTATCGTACTGTGTTCCATATAAATTAGCATCATATCTTTTGATATAACCTTTCTCTTGGAAAATTGCTAAGTCAGGATTAGCTGCTTTACCTTTTTTACCATCACGTTCATTGATAAGCTTAACTACTTCCGCAGTAGCATCTCTATAAACATTCGGGTCATATTTGAAATCAGCAAAATGCACAAATCCTACTGTTAAGTTACCTGATGGTAATAACATTTCAGAACTGAGTACTGCATCTTTAGGAACAAAATATCCTCTTTTTTCTTTACTATCAGGATCTAAACTGAAGGTAGATAAATGAAAGTTATTAAATTCAATTGTTGATGCAAAATTGTTTGAAGCAATATTTCTATCAGTAATAAACACTGCATCTACAGGAAACTCACTTACATAATCAATAGATTCTGCTCCATTTTTTATTGCAAATTTAATTAATTGTTTATTTTCTTTATTGCTTATTTTATATAAAACTTTGTTTTCCTTTGACCACACATAGTCCCCATCCATAGCCCTCTCATAATCAGTAAACACCGAATAACCATAATCACGGATTGAGTGTTCATTTAATACTGTGTTATAGAAAGATCCAATTTGAGCAAACATTTTTGTGTCAAATTTTTCTTTTGGTTTATATACATTTTTAATCTCAGATTTATTAATGGTTTCAATTCTAGAACCTTTACTTGTTTGAATAAAGATATAAACTTTTTTATTAGTTTGGCCAATAACCATATTATATCTTAATTGCCCATTTGATTCTATGGCTACCCAATCATCTTCTGATACCGGTGCATTTCTATCCCATTTTTCTAATCCTTTAATTATTTCTTGTGCTTTACCCATTAAGAATGTTTGTACATCTGCATCGCTTTTTAGTAATGCATCTGGTACAATAGCTTCTAATGATGAAGCATCAGTATGTATTTCTCTTATATTATAAAGCTTAACGTCTGGTTCAAATGCTCCAGTTTTATTATATTCTGTATTCATTTTAACACCGCCTGGGAATACATTTTTTACATTACCATTACGTTCAACTCCTTTATTATCCAAATACTTTATATATGTTCCTCTTTGTATTAACTTAAGTAGTACTGTATTAGGTAATGGATTTTCAGTATCAATTTTAACAATTAATGGCTTTTCAATTTTTGCTTTAATATCAGTTGTATAAACATATGGTTTAGCAGCTGATGCAAATGTAGAATATGTAATCTTACGGTTTGGTTTTATCATTCCTTCATATCTTGTAAGAGTTCCATTATTATCATACCATCCTCTAATAAATACTGAATTATCTCGTACACTCCAATAAGTAGGTACAATATAACGAGGGCTATATTTTTTAGTAGGATCTAATGGATCTTCAATTTCAATCTTAATGATGTCTAAGTTTCTTCTAATTTTAGAATTTAAAAAGTTATTAATATCATTAGGAGTAGCAAGTAATTGACTTTCTTCTGCAAAATTATAATGCAAAGGTCTATTTTGTCTTGATGATAATTGATAGATAGATTGAATTTGTAATTGTTCTCCTTGTATTCTAACGTTATATAACTCTTTTGTATTATTTTTAGTTTTTAGAATTGCTTCATCAAACTTACTCATATTACTAGGATCCATAAAATTTAGAATGGAAGTAAGTGATCGACCTAGTCTTAATTTATCTGTTTCTGGTAAATCCTCAACCATTAGGTCAATTATTTTTTTAGCCCACCTTTCTCCATATTTAAACTTGAGCATCTTATAGAACTCAGGATCTAATCTTTCTTTTTCAGCATTCAACTGACCATTGAAAAATTCGATTGGAGTTAAGTTGGTATCAATTTGGTTTTGTTCTCCGGCATCTTTATTGAAGCCTTCGATAAGTTCTTTTAGTTTTTCATTTTTGCCTTCTAAGGCTTTAATTCCTAAAATTTTAAAAACTGCGAAATGTAATGACAAGTCACTATTCTCATTATAAAAAATCAATGGATTTTCCAATCCTTTGTCATAAATTAAAACAGAGTCATCTTGCCCTACGCCAGATTTAGAATTAAATTTAGTTTTAAAGAAATTATTAGCTGTTCGAATACCTTTTTGGTTAGGAAATGCATATGAAAGTACTGTTTGAAAATCACTAAATATATCAGAATTAATACCTAATGAATCTAATTGAGCCTGCCTAAACTTAATATCATCAATTGTTTTATTATAACTTTTTCCATTTAATACTTTGGCAGCATCAATATTTTGAAAGTAATTAGTAAATATAGGTTTTTGTAATTCTTTTAATACTTGGTCAATCTTCATCTCTTTCCATACGCCATTTTCATCAACAGCTTCAATCTTATTATCTTTATAAATAGCTGTTCTCAGAGTATCTGCAATACCTGCAAACTCTCCTTGAGCTTCAATTTGCTCATTATTAGCTGCTATAAAATTAGTTAAATGTTCATCTGTTATCTGTGCATTGTCAATAGGTATTGACTCTACAAGAGACGTAATTGCTTGGTTTTTTAAAGGTGTGTTATTTTTAATATAAGATATTAATTCGGTTTTTGAATCCTCTTTATTATTCTTATAGTTGTCTATAAGCCCTCTTAAGTTCTCAGAATCGGTAAGTGATAAATTACTGAAACTGGCGGGGATTCTTATCTCCCCACCAGCTGGTAATCTTAAATGATAATAACATGCCATATTAATCGCATTTAAAGTGTATTAGTAAGTTAGAGTCTCTCACTAATGATAGTAGAGACATGAACTGTTCGTATTTTTTGATATCTTTATTTTCAGTAACATCCATAAATGTATTAATAATGAAATCGGAATTCTCTAAGCTAATTCCTCTTACTTTATGGTCATTAAGACGTTTCATATTTAAGAACCCTTTATTCTGTAATGCTAAGAATACAATATCATTCTTTTGACTGTCTTGCAGTTTGTCTAATACTGTTACTTTTTCATTACCATTTTTAATAGTTGGGTCTACATTTATTTCAAATATATCTTTATGTCTTAAGTCAACTTCCCGTGAATAGTTCAAATATTTATAGGCAATTGAAGTAGGATCTTTCATATAGTCTTGTAGCAAGGCTGTTAATCTATTATCCCCATAAGCTTCATTATTTACAATTAAATTGTACATATATAATAAATCTTGATAAGGAATGATTTTATTATCGTTATTGGTAATCCGTTTTTCATGTTCAACTTTGTAGTCTACTTCATTGAAATGATTTAAGATTTCTTGATACTTAGCAAGATTTACTTCGGAGTCTAAGGAACTTAATCCAAATACTGAAACAATTTGAGAAGTATAAATACCAAATGGATTTTTTACAGATTTTAATCTAAACATTTCTCCAAGTCCTGACTTTTTTGAACTTTGTAAAATAGGAAGAATTAAATTCTCCATTATTCTTTTAAAGTTTGCAATACCATAGTCAGTTGTTAAATCTACTACGAAATCATCAGAGTCTGTAGTTATCTTAACAGTATGAGGATTTGTTTTTCCATAAGCAATTGTTTTTGCTGAGTTATCAGTAAACATTTCAATTGACTTTTCTCCTGCTTGATTTAATAAAGCTTTAACATTAAACTTAAAGTGATTAGTATCTTCTTGTTTTAACCAGTGGCCAATTAAGAAGCCATCGTAACCTCTTAATAATCTATTAACTTCCCTTTCAGAAGTATCAATAAATAATGCAGGATTTCCTAAGAATGTCTTAATATTTCCACCTTTTTCTTTATTATTATTTAAGAATAAGGCTGCTGATTTTTCACGAATAACATCTATTGCTGTGTTAAATATGAAATTATACTTTTTAGAAGTAATCAACGATTTATTATGAGTTGCACTCAATCCTTCAATCATTGCTTTAAAATGAACAGAGTTATCAATTACGTCAAATACGTTAATAGTATTTTTAAATAAGTTATAATATTCTGTAGCTAATTTTCTATAAGTATCGTTTATTTTTCCAGGATAAACATAATAGCGAACATCAAATTGTCCTCCTATCATTGATACTCTTTTCTTCTCAGTTAAGCCTTTACTGTTAATAAATTCTACTTCGATGTCAGAAGCTCTTTGTAAAACATCTTTAATGTATTCTTCTGATAAAGTATTTGGATGAGCTTTTTGAATTTCTTTTACTAGTTTATTTATATCTTTTCCATTTTGTAATCCTATTAAACTTTTTCCAAGAACATCATCTTCTCTTAAGTACATAGCTTTATTAATTTTACTTAAGTATAGGAATAAACTTTCAATATCTGCACTAGTTCTTTGATTAATTTTTAAAATACCTGCTAGGTTAGCCATTTCTTTACTACCCTCATAAATATCTAAAAATGTCTCTGCAACTGATTGTTGAGATGGATTTTCTTTTGCATATTTTTGAATTTCTGATGCAATAAATACATCAGTTTTTCCTCCAAATATATTTGTAGAATTAATTTTGTCTACTAAATGAGTTGCTAAATCGGAGTTCATATACATCGCTACTTCTTGTGATGTAAACCCTAAAGTCATCATATACAAGTGCATTGATGTTAAATCTTCAATAGCATTAATCTTAGCCATAATTAACTCTTTCGCATTATCTGTAGCACCAGATACCATACCAGATGCATGTAATGCGGCTTCTCCATCTAAGATAATTTGTAATTGACTTTCTAAATCATGCAAACCGTAGTTTGAAACAATTTGGTCAATTAAGTCTTGTGTTATATTTACGTCGGCAATTGTAGTTTTAATTACAGTTCCTAATGGTTCCCCCATATTAAAGGTTTTCTTAAACCATTTTGGATCAGTATTAAAGTCCACTTGTTTACCTGTTTTATCTTTTAAGATATCTAAAGTAACTCCTGTGTTATCAGTAGCTTCTTCATGATATAAAGATTTATAATAGTCGTTGTAATAATTAGCTAAAGCGAACATTACTTTCAAACCATTTGCTCCAATACCTACGTCAGTCTTACCAACCGAAGCATCTTGTTGTTGTTTGAAGAAACTTAAAACGTCATGTGCAGATAAAGTATTTCTTAGTTTATCAATACGTTTTGCTTCAGCAACACCTTCTTTTACAGTTTTAATTTTAGAAGTATTAACTAAGTTAAGTTTATAAATAGCTTCAATGGTATTTTTGTATTCTTCAGTTAATTCTTTATCAACAGCTTCAGCTAGCAATGCATCACTTAAAGTTTTAATTCTATCTTGTTTCAATCTAAAAGCTGCATCAGCTCCAGCATGTAACGGACCAATATCCACTGGTTTATTTGCAAATATTTGATTTGTTGGTGAAGAAATAATCTGTTTAATTCCAGCTACAACCGAGTTTGGAATAGAGAATTTCTTATCAGCATATCTCTTAGAAGTATTGTATTTATTTAATAAATTTAAGAAAGCTTGTTTATAAGTATCAAATTCAACTTGCATTTCTGGAGTTATTGTTTCTCCTTCAGTTGCTTTATAATTTATTGATACGTTAGTTTTCTTTAGAATTTTATTTAATACATTACTAATTAATTGCAATGTTTCTGGTGTGAATTTAGATGTATCTTCGAAATTATCTAAACCATTTGTTTTAACAAATTGAGTAAATTCATTTGAAATGTCTGTAATATTCTTGCCAGGTTCAACTTCTTTAATTTCTATATCACTAGGTATAGGCATTTGCTCAATAATATCTAACGCTTCTTTACTATGGAAATCGAAAATATCATTAGCAGTTTCATAATGACCAGCTTTATTAAAACCATGTCCCATAATATAAGCCTTATCAATATCAAAGTCGGAACCTTGAATAAAGATTTGCCATACAGATACATATGCTTCATTTGAGTCAGTGTCAAAATATCCTACATTTTTCATTTCCATGAAAGATTGCATAGATTGAGCAGGAATACGAGCAACAACAAACTCATGTGATTTTTCCCATGATATATAAGTTCGATTAGATACTTGGTCTAAGATTTGGTCTAACTTATTTTCTAGGAAGTTTTGGTCATAAGCCGTCATTCTATCGTCTATAAATCCTGAATATTTTTTAAAGTTACGCAAAGTTTCGTAATTAAAATCTATTGGTTTAGTATTTTCTGCTTCTCAGACATTATTCATTACTGGAACAATGCCTTTAATATCAGAATCAAATGACCTTAGTAAATTATTAATTACATTATTAACGTTTTTATCCTTTTCAAAGATATATGATTTTTCTCCACCTTTCTTAAGTGTTAGAGATCTACCACCTTCAATATATATAATATCGTAACCTTTATTAGTTGCTTCGATAACTGCATTTGCTGGTATCTCATATAACTTATCACCGTTAGTATTTAATCTATTTCTGATTAAAGCACCTTTTCTGTCATAGGTTTTATTAGTTATATTTCTTAAATCTCTTACATTTTCAGGAGGTAATTTACCCTTCTCTACAAATTTCACATAAACATCAGGTTCACCTTCTCCAGTAGCAATTTTAAAATCAGCTTTAATACCTTCTTCAAAAGTATAAATATCTTTTAATTTATCTCTAAAGTATTGTGTACCTCCAAGTCTAATTTGACTTAAAGAATCTTTACCTGTTTTAAATGTGTCTTTGTAAATATTGCCTAAGATTAACTCTGCGGCTTTTTTATTATAATTAGTTATCGGAACAGATACTGCATCACTCATATAGTGATTTGCATAATCGTCAAAGATAACGCTAGTTAATTTATCATTACCAAAGTATGTTTTAAAGTCTACTACTCCTGTAGCTTTATCAACAAATTCAGAAATTGGTTTTAGTATTCTTCCTCTTTTTAATAATTGTAAATTACGTTGAGTTCAAACACCAAGTCGTTTAGAAATTGCAGCCTCGTCAGTTGCTTCAAACGCTTCTCCAAATTGTTGTAACAATTCACGGTCTCCCATGTTATGCCAATCTTGTACCTTAGGAGTTCCTTTAAATACTTCAGGAACAAAGAATTTTAATTTTACTGAATCCAAATCAAATAAGTTCATCCTAACATTCCGACTGGCTTCTGGTGCAGTTTCATATTGAGATAACTCTTGTTCGGCAATTAATTCTTGTACTTGCCCAAAATCAATATTATGATCAGTTATACCTAATTTCTGAGATAATGCAATAGTATCATTTTGTAACTTAGCTAAAGTTTTATATTTAGCTTTTGTTGTATGTATATCACTTAATGCAGAGCTTATAGTTACTAAAGCATCGTCAATTGTATTAGCTCCAGTTTCTTTAGCTAAAGTAGTAATTAACTTACCATCTGCTATTGCAGTATCTTTAAAACCTTTTTTCTGTTCTGGAGTCCATTCACCTGCTTGTGCAATAGGAACTTCAAATGTAATTTCAATTGGTTTTAAATCTCTTGGAGCGCTATATACTTTAGTAACTTGTTTATCAGCAAAAGCTTTCTTAAAGTTATAATATTGGTCTAAAGTATTTAATGTTACTACTTTTCCATCAGCATCTCTATAAGAATCACCTATTTGTAATTGGTCAGCCCAAACACCTTCTTTGTCTTTAAAATTATCAGCGATATAAACACTAACAATTTCATCAGGAGTTAAGTTAAATCTAAGCGTACCATTAGGCTCAGCAATAAAGTATTTACTACTATCTTGATTGTAATCACGAATAGCTAAATCCGCAAGATCTGATTGAGTAAATGATTGTCCTGCTTCATTTTCAATTAGCTGAACAATTTTGTGTGATGGAGCAAGAATAGCACCTGTACCAGGATAATATCTTGTGATAAAATCTTGGTTCATTTTAGTAACTAAGTTCTTGATGAAATCACCAAAGAAGTTTTGATTACTGAATGGTAAAGATTTTCCATATTCAAATGTTTCTGCAATAGTACTAGCTAAACCTTTATTTTGAGTAGAAGTAGATAAGTGAGAAACTAAATCATTAGATAATTCTTTATAAATTTTCTCTAATTGAGCTTGGTCAATATCTCTAATCTCATAAGAATCTTCAGCAGCTTTCTTAATAATAGAACTTAATGCTTCATACATTTCATTTGCTTTATCAGCTGTATCAGGATTTTGTGCTAACGCTGAAATTAACTGAGTTACCTCTTTCATTTTAGAGTTAGTAATATCGTGTCCAGCATCTAACTGAATCCCCATATGTCTGTTCTTTAGAGTAGCAAATTTTAAATCATCTGCTGAAGTCCAATAAGATTTAGGATGTACGTTAGTGGCTCCAGATTTAAAAGCACTTTGATTTGATACGATATGTATCATTTTGTCTTTTAGAGGGAAAGTTTCATTTTGTTTATAATTAACAACTAAATTAAATACTTGTTCATTAGAACCTTCATTTAATCCGAAGTCATCATCAACAGAATACTGTGCTCCAAAAGCATTTCAAGCATCAAATAAAGTATTTAACTTAACTGTTTTAGACTCAGCTTTAATCCATGAATCAGATGCTTTATTATATTGAGATAAATTTAATGTCATTAAGTTATCTTTAATAGTATAACTTGTAATAGCATTATATTTACCATCTGCAAAGAATTTATTATTTAAGGTTAATGTTCCAGAATCAAATTGGTCGATTTCAATTGGAAGATTAAATATTTGTTTTTGTTTATTTAAGAACTTAATTTCTGAATCTTTAGAATCTCTAATCTTTGCATTAGTGATAATATGTTCAGCATCTTTCTTTAAGGCACTACCGAATTCAGTAATGAATGTACCTAATTGTTTCTTAGTTCCAGAATATCCTTTACCTTGATATGAATGTTCAATCATTTTAGCATACACATAATTTAACCAAGAAGAACCATCATGGATATCTTGGCCTTTTCTATCGCCAGCAATATTATATACTTCATCAGTATAGTCATTAATTACAGCAACATTTACATGTGTAGGAACACTATATTGTCCATTACGAGTAGGTAACTCAGTTGTACCAGTAAATGATACGTTACGTTTAGCCATACCAGAAAGTCTTATTCCAGATTCCGAATTAAATGCTTCTAAGAAAGCTGGATGATTGCTTGGGTCAACTTTCTCCGCACGATACATTTTCTTAGCAGGGTGCATGTATTCTGGCTTAACTGTAAGATATAAGTATTCATTTCTGAAAAACTCATTACTTGCTAACCATTTATCCACTAAAGGATTTAATACTGTATTACCATCTTTAACTGAATAAAGTAAATGATTTCCTTCTTTGTCAACAAAATCTTCAGCATATCCCTTATAATTATATCCTAAAGATTCAACTACATTTTTAAATATACTTGGATTTATTTCTTTTTTAACTTTATTAAAGTTATCTACTTTATCAGAAGTTAATAAGATATTTTGATTACCATTCTGTGCTAAATATTTATGAATAAAAGATTCTTTTTGATTTTCAACAAATGCTTTATGTAAATCAGGATTATTGTGAATTTGGTAATAATCCATTAAAGTTTGATTAATAGATGGTCTAATTACATTTTTTCCATCCACTTTTACATTGTACTTAGCATAATGTAACTCTTCAGTAAAGTGAGCTCCTTGATACTTATTAATAGTATTTAAGAATTGGTTATATTCCATAGAACCTAACCATTGGTCGATACCATTAAGAACTTCTACTTTTGTTCCTTTACCCATTAAAGCTTTAAGCGTAGGTTCTCCCTCTGCAACCACTTTATAATCATTAATTATTTTAGTAGTTAAATCATTATAGTATTTACCTGATTGTTCATATGCTAAATTCCAAACTTCTCCAGCATTAAGGATTTTACCTTTATCTGAAGATTTCTTACCCATAATAAAGTCTCCATTGTACTTAGCATATTTATTAATTCTCTTATCAATAATACGGCCTTTATCAGAGTAGTTACCAATCATGAAATTAGCACTTTCAGTATCAGTTTTAAATGATTCTAAGAAATCATACTCAAAGTGACTTGCAAAGTTTTCAATAACATTTAATTTAGCCGCATCTTTTTGGTCTTGTCCATTTAATACTTCAAGTTTAATTGATGTGCCTAATAAATGATTACCAAATTCTGTTCCTGCTAAATGTTTTTCATTTAAGAAATAGTTTTTATATTCTCCAGTATAATTTGGATCATTCTCAATTTTCATTCTATCCGTTAAGATGGCTACGTCATTTTGACCTAAACTTGGAATTAAAGAAGTTGGAATTTTCTCACCACCTTGTTTAGAAATAGTTGTAAGGATTCTTACAATCATCGTATCTAACTTAACATCTAAAATATCCTGTACAGCTGAAAGACTTGATAAATCTGAAATGATTTCATTGTTTGATGTAACTTCATCAAAATTCAAAGCATCTACATTAGCTTCATTATCAACAACTTTCTTAAATAAACTACTTTCATAAGCTTTTTCTTTCCCACGATTTGCTGGAAACATTTGGTCTACAATTGATTTGAAAACAGTTGTTAAACTTTTAATTCTTTGTTCATCCGTTTTTGCATCCTTAGTCCAATCTTGTTCAAGTTCACGAGCAGCTTCATTAGTAATACTAATACCTAATAAAGTGTGAATTAATTTTCTTGTACCATTACCGTTAGGTTCTTGAACCTTTTCAGTAATTTGCTCATCAGTTAAATTAAACTTCTGAATATTTGTTGTGTTATTTTTCATATGAGCATAAATACCTTCTTGCAACTGAACACGTTCAGAATTATGAGTATGCATTTCTTTCATACTCATAGATTGTTTGCCAGCATTATATGTAGCATATGTAGCACCCATAGAATTTACTAAACCTTGAGTAATAATTCTCGCCATAGAGAATACAGGAGAATTAGCTTCTTTAGTAGCTATAGTGTTTAAAAAATTACTTAGTGAATTAATTACCCCAATTTTATATTTAAAAGGGGCATATTTTATTGATGGAAGATTGTCTTCTTTAGCCAATTGGCCTTTAAAGTCTTCCTTATGTGCTCCAGAAATACTATTAAGAAACCATTGTAAGGATTTAACTGGGTCTTCTTCTAAACTTACCCATCCTGGAATCTTACTTAATGCAATAATATTTCGAGTTTGAAACGTATGTAATAATGATCCAAGTCCATATATATCACGCATTTCCAAAAACTGCCCAGTAGAAATTCCTTTTTTATTATAATAAGGAATCATTGAGATAAGCTTATGTGTCAACTTATCCTCAATTTGGTTAGTGCCATCAGACATTAATTTATCATTTGCCCAAAATTCTGTAACAAGACCTTTAACTTTTTTAAAGTATTTAGCTCCATCAACTGGGCTTTCAAAACTATTAAATGTTGCTTGATGTACTCCTAATACTCCGCCAAAAGATCTTGAAATAATTGAGTCAAAGTTAAGCAACATAATTGCTGCATTATAAGCATCAAATTTCTTTCTTTCAGTTGGATTTAAGATATTACCTTTTAAGTTAGGAATCTTTTGTCCTGTGGCTTGTAGGATAATAGCATTTTCATCGCTTCTTCCTAATAACTCTTTTTCTAATAAATCTATTACTTTTCTATATTGGCTTTCATAAACTTGTCTATTAAATCCTTTACTTGTAAATAAGTTCTGTGAGAATACTTCTGTTGTATCTTCTCCTCATTTCTTAGTATCGTAGTAATCTGATCTTTTAAGTTTATTTTTATCAATAAGATAATCAACAATAGTTTTAAATAAATTATTTTTTAAAGTATTAATATTATTATTTAATTCTGTACTTGAGGAAGGGTATCTCTCGCTTTCGGGATTTCCTAAATACACAGCTGACATAATCAAATTATTTGAAGACTGTTCAAAATATTGCTCTGCAACGTGAAGGGTATTAAATAACGTAGAAATAGCCGGCGTAGTAAAATTAGAATGTATGTTAGAAACAGCAAGAGTCTCTTTCGGGACTCCTGCTTTTTCTGCTTCTAATACTATGCCAGCATTTGATAAATAATTTTTTAACTCACCTTTTTTAGTGGTGAATGTGTTGATTAAAGTTTCTATTGAATCAATCTCGCCAATCTTTAAGAAAGACTTTGAGAAAGCAACAATATCTTCTGGTTTTTTGTAGTTAAGCTTTTTTAGAAAATCTAAAAGCTTTCCTTGCATGTCAATCGTACATGTTATCATATGTGTTAGCACTTAGTTGTGAATGTTTCAGGTAATCCCATAAGAGTACCTAAAAGACTCGGATTTGTTATAAAGTTATCCATAATATAGCTATCTAATAAATCTTTTGCATTATTCAAATCAAAAGCTCCGGCTTGTAATGAATCTTTAAACAACATTTGATACACATTATTTGGAGTTAATTCTCTAAATAAAGCTACATGTTCTTGGCTTAAATCAGCTGGTTCTGCACTAAACAGATCAATTAATTTATTTAAGACCATGTGAGCATCTTTGTTTGTTTTTTCATCAATAAGAGTTTTAGTCTTTTCAAATGCATTTTTTAAATTAGTAACTAATGTGAAATCGTCATCTGATGTGGCGTCATTTAAATGGTTTTGAATGGCACTTAATGTTTCTGCTATTACTTTTTGTTTATTTAAATTTGAAGTAGAAATATCCATAATAGGAGAATAATTTGGATGTGCAGCATTCATTGCTTTAAGATCGCCTGCAGTCTGTGTTACAACTGGAGCAGTAGGTGCAGCGGGCGTTGTCGCTGGCGCTGGGCTAGGTGCTGGAGGTGTGGGTGCTGGTTTAGAGCTTACTGATGCTGGTTCTGAGAAGTCTGTTTCAAATAAGAAATAAGGACCCTCTGGAGCCATATCAATATATAAATTTTTAAGATTATCTTCGTTGGCAGCTTGGTCAATTGTGAATACTCCTTTAACACCTTTTTGCCCACGAATAGGTAAGTTATAATAAACTCCACCTGAACTTTGTAAAGCAGTATCTCATAATTTAAAGATAGCATTTAATGTGTCTAAAGTATTATCTGCAAATTCTTTAATAGGAGCTAATGTTTTTGGATTTTCTGAAAGTCTGGTTAATTGTGTATGTAACTCAAATATATTCCAGAAATTATGGAATCATTTACCTTCTCTATTACCTTTAATATCACTAATCAAAGCTTGTCTTAATTGCGCTTTATCTAGTGGTTTTTTAGTTTTTTGGGCTTCTGCAACTTTATTACCTATTAATCTATAAACAGATTTTAAAGCTTCATTACCATAAGCAATTCTATCAATAATACTATTTCCTGCAATTTTACTAACTGCTGATTTGACAACAGTATCATATTCTTGTAAGAATTCTTTAAATTGAGTATCAGACGATAATGTCTTATCTGCGCTTAAAGTATTTAGTTTCTTTTCATTCTCAACTATTAATGAGTTGTAAAGCTCAGGATTTTTAACTGCTAGCTCAATTAACATATCTAAAACTTGGTTAGCATTAAACAAGGAGTTTTTCTTCGCTTCTGCCCAGTTCTTTTCGTCAATGTTTCCTTTGTCAAGAATCATTGTACGAATACTCTTAGGCTGTTCTTTAGTCCCACCTGTAATAATTTGTCTAACTTCATCTAATGTCCGAGTTCCACTTTTCAGTGCAACTAATTGAACTTGGCTATTTTTATTAGTACCTTTATTAAAGCCCTGCTCCATAAACGATAAAGCAACGAATACCTTACCTTTATATTTATCAAATAATTTCTCTAAATCTTCTTCAGTAATAGGCTCGCCAAATGTTGTTCTGCGATAATATTCTTTAAATGCTTCTTTATTAGTTGCATCATTTGGAAATAAATGATAAACAGGTTCTTTACTAAATGAACCATTTGTGATATCTAGAAATCTTATACCTGGTAATGTAGAAAGCTCTTCCAAAGTAAATTGCTTTCTTGCAGCTCCTGCTTTTTCCCAAGGAACTAATCTAGTTGAAGTATGTACTTGAAACTTATTTTTATCAATTACAAATTCTTCTTTAGTTCCAGATGTAAAGTTTTGGAAATCTTTATACATTTTTGATGTTTTTCCACCTACAATACTTTTTTCTACTGTATCTAATGTAGGGAAAGTTGCTAAATGTACATATACATCATTGCCAGATTTAGCTTTTACTTTATAGAATAGATTAGTAAATACTTGACCGTTCTTTAAAGTTTTGCTTGTATCACCATATAATTTTAAATATGGTTGGTTATAATCTTCATTGAATGAACTTTTTCTAACTACAAATTCACCTTTCGCATTTTTAGCTACAGTTTCATTGTTAACAGCAAATTCCTCTAAATGACCTTTGTTATTTAGGATATGGTATTTTAGAGCTATATGTTCATCAATTAAAGCATCTCTTTCACTTTCTGAAAGTCCTGAGGCTTCAAGACCATAGAAACTTCCTGGATTTTTAACTATATCATATACATTACCTTTTTTAACAACTTGTGCATTTAAGTCATTATAGAAAGAATGAATCATAAATTTACCATTATCAGGTTTGTTACCATTTTCTAATTGAGTTATGATTTTAGCATTCTTAATATCTGGCTCTGGTTCTGCATCACCTGTTAATAAGTTATCTTGTATAATATTCTCTGGATCCTCAACTACTCCTGGAGTTTCAAATTTGAAGTAATCATCTTCAATTTTTGAATCACCTATTAAACCTTTTAAGACTTCTACTCTATGAGCTTTATTCTCCATTACAACTTCAGGTCTTAGTGGAGTAATCCATTGAGTATATTCTTCCCGCTCTCTTAATAAAGAGAAAGGTAAAACATTTGGAGCATCATTAACAATAACAGTTCCATATTTTGCTCTTGTTACATAAGTATATAATGAGCGTAATTTAGAAGCTATTGTTGAATTTTCATTGATTGCAGATAGATTAAACATAAAGTAATCCCCTTCAGCACCCTGTATATTATTAGGTGTATACACTTTATAATTGGCTTCAGTAATTCCATACTTAGTGAAATCTGCAGTCCAAGCTGCTGGCAATTCAGAGGTTGTGCTTAATATAGCAATTTTTGTATTTGGATCTTCTTTAATTCTATTTGCTAATGTTTCAAAGATTGTCTCTGGAATTGCAGCATCTGAAGTTAAGAAATCTCCATTTAATGTATTAGCATCATGATTATAGGCTAAACGTAAACCAGAACCAATTAAATCTAATACTTTTTTATCATCTTTACCTGATGACCAAACTTGTCTTGTTCGTTTAGTTATCTCGGCAATAGATTCATTATTTTTTCTTTTTTGACTATTAAGTGCTCTTACTGTTAAAGATAGACGTGGCGTAAAGATACCTGAGACTTGGTCTACATTTGAAGATATACCTTCAATCTCAAATCCTTTTTGTGATGTATCACCTGCTCCTAAAATTTTAATTGTCTTACCAGCGTCTTTAGCTTTAGCAACTAATTCATTTAATAAGAATACTTCATGTGCACCAAAGTGAGTTACCTCATCAATGAATACAACATCAGGTAAGTTCTCAATTAGTGGAATATCTTTAAATTGTTCTTTATCAACAACTAATCTACCACCTTGGTCTTTATCAAAAAAGATTGCTTTATTGTCTAAGTTAGTAATCTTTTCATACATTTCTCCTAAACCTAAAGCATCAAATAAAGCTTTCTTGTTGTAAACTTGTTTATTAAATTTGGAATCATCCACATTAGAAAGAACTTCATCATGAAGTTTTACTGCTTGGTCTTGGTGTGGTGCGGCAAACCAAATCTTTAAGTTAGGATTATTATTTTGTAATAACAGAGTTAAAACTTTAAATCCTACTGTTGTTTTACCAGTGCCACCATCTCCTAAAAGGTAAGTAATATGCTGGGTTTTAATAGTAAGAGGATCATTTGTTTCTGCAATTACTGAAAATAAATCTGAATTAACAATAGATGCATAAGCAATTCTAATTCCTAATTCTTGGGTAAAGAACGGAGATTTATCAAACTCTGGAGTTTTCAAAATATCATGCATTCTAATACTAAAGTCTTTTGGATTTACTGTTAAATTAGCAGCTAGATATAACAAGAAGTCATTGTTGCTCAACTCTGTAATGTTTTTAGTAATTTCATCAGATCCGTCAGATTGATAAATACTTGTAGCCTCATTAGTAGATGGATAAGCAGCTTTTAAATCTCTTAATAAGGATTTCTTATCTTCCTGTGATAATGATTTGTTTAAATCATAGAATTGTTTTTCTATTGCTAAGAGTTTTTCCTCATCAGTAATATTTTCATTTTTAATAGCGTCAGCAATATCCTTAATAATAGGATTTCCTGCTGCTGTTATATTTCTATTCATAAGGTCTTGCCAGGCGTTTACGAATAGTTTATTTGTTTTTGTTCTAATATTTTCTTGTTCAGTGAATAACTGTCCAGCATTACTTAATAGTACATTTCTTAAGAAGCCTAGTTTATTACTAATTCTTTCTAAGTCTTGTAACATTAATGTGGCCTCATCAGACGAAATAGTCTTTAAATTAAGTACATCTGATGCGATTTTGTTAGATTGAGCAAACTGTTGTCTTGTAGCAATAAATCCATGAGGATCTTCATAGCCAACTTGAGTTGTACTCATAGCATAAACCGCAGCTTGAATCATACTAATTGTGTCCATAGCTTGTTTTAAATCTCCAACGTTAACTCCATCAGATAAATAATTAGTTATGTCTGCAACTTTAGTTAAAGAGAATTCTTCGGCTTTTAAAATGTCAAATAGTTTCTTTTGTCTGAGTTTTAAATTATCCGACAAATATACATCAAATTCTTTTAATAAATCGTATATTGAGTTAGAAATATGTTTTTCAGAATCATCAAGTAGCTCTTTTGATTTTAACATTTGAGTAACTAATTGTGGATTAGCTTTTACAAATCTAGAAATCTTATCAACCGCTCTCTCCAATGCCATCAACGGTTTTTCAGCAACTTCAAGATCTGTTACATTTTTAAGAATATCTCCAACTTTATCTCTTAAGATTTCATTACCAATAGCTTGTACTTGTTTTAAAACTTCATCCCTAGTTACTTCATAAGCAGGGTCTATACTTCCATCAGGTAATAATGTTGGGTTGATGTGTTGGTCAAACATAGTCATAAATTCTTCAAATGCCCTTTGACTTTTCTTATCCAATGTCAGCATTTCTGCAAGTTCATCTCTTGAAAAGATTTGATTTGGATCATTCTTTTGTAATTCAACCATACCTTCATTATAGGCAGTTTTAAAGAAATCTAATAGTTCACCATCTAAGTTACCATTTTTAACTTCTTGAATTACTGCATCCCATAAGTGATTTGTTCCTTCAACAGAAGATTTCTCTCCAAGAATAGTATTCTTAGCTGCTTCATATTTATTTTTAAGAGATAAGAATTTGATCCAATCTTTTTTACTTTCGTCTAATAACTTAGTAATTTGTTGAATTTTATTCTTAGCTGTACCAGCACCTTTAATTATATTTTCAAGTAACTCATAATTATAAATAGGAGTTTGTCTAATATATTCAGCGATGTCTTTAAGTTTATCAGTGTCTTTACGAGCTTTAGGTTTACCAGTTGTTCCAACATCTTTCTTATCAATTAATTCTTGAATATCAGAACGAATTCTGGTAGGGTCATACGTCTGTCCGTTTATTAATAAGTTATCAGAAAATTCTTTTTGAGCTTCTAATTTCTCATTTTCAACTTTAGTAATATAATCATCAGCCGCAATTTTTAATTTAGCTTGTTGTCCTTGAGTTTCAGCATAACTTCCAATAACTCTAATGTCTAAAGTTTTAGCTTTAGCTTCATTAATCTTATCATCAATTTTACTAATTTCAGCTTGTAAATCAGCAGAGTTATCAGGAGTCATAGTTGCTAATAAATCCTCTTTTTGCTTAGTAAGTTCTTCAATATTAGTATTTATCCCTTTATTTACTTCTTCAACACGTTGTGAAACAAGTCTTGATAATAAGTTAATATCAATATTATCAGCAGGAAGTAATTGTAATGTCTGGTTAATAAAATCACCAAGTAAATCTTTTCTTGATATTTTTTGTCCATTAACATCCACTTCTTGTTCAAGATAAGAGTCTTCTATAGGTTTACCAGTACTACCATCAATAATATACCCATTGCTTAATAAGTGGTCATAGAACTGTGTTTTAACTACATCCCAAGGAATAATTTTTTTACCTGTACGTTGTTCAAGTTCTTTAGCTACGGCAATAAAGTTATTTACTGCAATATTTTTATTTGTCCCTTGCGTATCAAATATACTTAATGTCCCAGATAAATTTAAAAGGTTTTTAATTGTCTTACGTCTTTCTTCACTATAACCAGACTCTATATATTTTGCAATATATGGGTTTGATAATTTTTCAGTTTCTAAATATACCTTAGTTGCAACCTCAAGATCTTTTCTAATATCTTTGTTTTCTTGGTATTTTGTCCACTCTTCGTTAAGACGTTTTTTAGTTAGTCCAACACCATCTTCTGGTAAGTCGTAATAACTTTTATTATATTTTGTTTTAGCATAAGTTTCCCTATCAATAGCTAAGTACTTTTCGCTAATTGGTTTAGATAAATAAAACATGGCTTGACTAAAGTAATTCTCAGCTTCTTTACCATCTAAAATATTTTGTAATTTATCCTTATAGATTTTAGCTTCATCTTTTAATCGTGTAATCTCAGCTTTGTTTGCTGCTGCAGATTCATCATCTTTTGATAATGATTGAATTTCAGATTGAAGTAACATTAGTTTATCCAAGTTTTCAGTATAGTCACTTAATACTAATCCTTCAATCCCTACCTTAGAATCTCCTTTAGCTTTATTTAAACTGTCAATTAACAATTGGTCAACAAAAGCTTTTTTAATAATTTCTTCATTTGTATAGGCAAGATTTTCTGTATGTAAAATACTTTCAATATTTCTTACCATTTGTATTGCATTATCAGTAATCACATCAGCTTGTGAACGAGATTTACTTGTTTCAGCATCTGCAGTATCATCGTTAGAGTCTGGAACAGTTATAAATTCATTACCGAGATATTTGCGTTGTTTATTTAATTCATCAATTACATCTTGGCCTTGACCATTAGCAATTAATTGGTACATTGATTTTCTTACTTCTGGGGTAACAGCTTCTTTCCCAAGAATTCTATGATTAATAAATGGTTCTAATTTGGTTGTATTTAATTCAAACATTGGACCGCCAATCATACCACCAACTAAGTTAGAGATATAATTTTCTAAACCACTTTGACTAAACACATTACTAAATCCACCAAAAGATCCTTTACCTTTTGTAAGACCTAAATAACCCATAACATCAATCATGCCTTTAGTTGTATCCAAAACTGCTTGTTCAGTTACCTCTTCAACACCCTCAATAATAGAATGTTTAAATAAGTTTTCTCCTAAGACTGTTGGACTTGTAAAAATATCAACAAACGATTCTTTCATTTTACCAAAGATACCACCTAATGCTTGTTTAGTTTCCGTAGATGATTTTTTAGAGAATGCTTCTTTAATAGGATCTAAGTAATCTTTAACAGCCAATTTAGTCATGGCTCTATTTGATTCTAAAGTATATCCAGTAGTTTTGTCTAAGAACCAGTCACCCATTCTGTTATTCATCATAATACCATATTGTCCTGCAGCAGCACCAAGAGCAGCAAAACCTGCAGTTCTTCTATCGTATCCTGATTGTAGAGCTTCGCCATAAATATCATTAGTTGTTACCAATGCCATATAACCTAAGTTTAAAGCTTTAGCCATTTTAGATTGGTCTTCGTATAATTCCTTTAAGCCAGGAATTTTCTCCATAATATTGGCATGAATACTAGTAAGACTTTCATCACTTAATTTACCAGCTGTTTTAAAGGAATTTTTAATAAATTCATTATTAACTCCTTCTGTTAATTCGGCAATCTTTTTATCAATTACTGCATTTTTTGGATTATAAAAAATGTTAGATAAACTAGCAGCGGCTCTTTGTTGATAGATTTGTGAGAACACTTGTGTAACCATTTGGCCTATTTGCTCATAATTGAACATAGATCCTTGTGATTCATCAGATATAGACATCTGATTATATTTTGCTAAATAACTTTCAGCGGAAGTTGCAGCATCAGTTAAAGATGTTTTATTGTCTCCAATTAACATCCCTTCAAATGCTTTATAAAAAGTTGGTAATACGGACGCTAAACCTATAGCAGCAGTTACTCCACCATAATAAGTATTAAATCCAGGAATTAAATAAGGAGCTATTTGTGAAGCTAATTTAAAGGTTGTGCCTGCAATAGATTTTTGTCTATCATCAGAATCAAAGAAGTCGAACTTATTAAATAAAGAGCCATCAGTAGTAAGAATATCAGTTGGATTTACAACTTGTTTTCCATAAATTTCTCTCTTACCTAATTTCTCAGTATATAAATTACCTTCTTCATTTATTTTCCAATCTCCTTTTTTATGCTTTACTGTTTGCCCAGAAGCTAAATCTATATGAGTCCCATCAGTATCCCATTGGGCATACACAAGAGTTTGTCCAAAAACTTTATCTATGATACTTAAATCGTTTAAAGACTTGTCTGACCAAGTATTTGTTTCTGGATCGAAAACTTTGCTCTGTTGTGCTAACTCTCTCAGTGTAAGTGGACTTTCATTTACACTATTAACCCCAGTTCAACCTTTTAATTCTTTAAACGGATTGATGTCTCTGCTATATATAGTACCTACATTAAATGTCTTTGCATCCTTTGGACGGGTAATATCGAAAGGGCTGTACACCATTTTGTCCAACCCTTTCAAATATTGATCATTTGTCAATTGAGTATATTTGTCTTGTGCCACTTTATAAGCACCTTCAAAAGCTACATCATCAAATTTACCATCTTCTTTTTTAAATGCGTCTTGTACATACTTTGACTTCTTGTATTCGTCTTTCGAATAGAAAGAAGTATTATTTCCAAGTATATTATTCGACATTAAATCATAAGCGGTTGCATTAGGACTGTTTAATGTTGCTACTAAAATATCATTTGGTTTGTTTATTTCCATATTATATTATAATGTGTTTAATTTGATAATACAGATGCTCCAGCGTTAATGCCAGCAGCTTCACCTGTATTGGTAGATTCCCATAAGTTTCTATGAACATCTAATTCCGTAGGAGCTGTACCTGATAAATGTGCGTGCATTGAAGATAATATAGCTGATGACTCAGGTCTATATGCTACAAATAATGTCCCTTTAAATGGTCTCTCTAAAGAGAATAATCCACTTGGAGCCATATTTTTCTTTGTAGGTTTACTAGTAGTTCCACCATAAACAGTGAAAGCAGTACTCATTATATTTTCTGCACTTGTTTTTTCATTTCCAGATAGTTTAACCATCCACGGATTGTCTGATAGAGTAGAAGCTGAATTAGTAAGAACTGGTAATGCCAAGAATGGACGTACCGAATTGTTTTCAATAATTTCTTTATTAATTGAGCCATCTAATCCCTTAATTTCTTGGATACGTACTCCCCTAAAATCATTTCTTGCGAAGAATGCTTCAGCTTGTTGTACAGTCCATTTATTTTTATTAGCTTGATAAACTTTATATACTTCATTGAATCTTGTTAAGCCAGCTAAATCAGGAGAACCATCTCCCTTAACAGGCATGTAAACTTTCGCTACATCATCCCCTGAGTATACTACTTCACCAAGTTGTGAAGGATCTATTTTTGAATCTCCAATATATGCTTTATGTTGGTCAAGTAATGCTTGATAATTTCCTTTTGTAAAAATGTTAGTTACAATGGCAGGCTCAATTACATTACCATCTTTGTTTAAACCATATAATGGACCAATGCCAGAAGCTACCATATCTATTGATACTCCAGCGGCTGGATTATTTATTGTGTATTTTGTATTAGGTGCATATAGCTTATCCATATGGAACATTTCAGATGGAGTCAAGTCAACAGTTTTACCTTTACCACCAGCTCCAGATCCTGAAGCTCCTGGTAATCCGTGAGGAGTTACTTTTGATTCTTTCATGTCATATGTTTCAGTTTGCAACATATCTAAAATAAATTGTCTTGGGTCTGATACACCATTAAGTGCTGCGGTTGCAGCTAACTTTTGTTGTGCATTTGTTCCTAAAGTTCTTCATATATAACCTAATGCAGTATTAACTTGTTTTTGATTTCTTTGAGAAACTGATTTGTTTTCAACTTGTGAATAATCACTAGGTGAAGACATTACTTGTTGTAAAGTGTGTAAAGCATAAGCTTCTTCTTCTGAAGGTCTTTTAGCTCCTAAGGAAGCTAAAAACTGAGATGCTTGGTCTTTAGAATAGAATTTAGACTCTGAAGTTTCTTCTTTTCCAAGAGCATGTACCAAACCTTTAATATGGTCAGTTATTTTACTTAAGCCAATTGCATTATTAGCTACACTAAATAAACCATTTTGATTAGCAAGTTGTGGGTTATACTGCCTTTCTTGCATTAACTCTCCAACACTTAATACTTTAACTTTATCTGGATTCTCTGCATACTCCGCGATACTAATCGTTTTAATACGACCTTGAGCATCTTTAGTAAACATCTGATTATTATCAACTGCTACTTCTCCTAAACCTCCGGCTTCTTTAGCATGACTAATTGCGTCTTTCCACATATCATGATTCTGTCGTAATTCATTTACTTTAGAAATCATTCTTAAAGCCATTGACCTATTAGTGTTTTGTGCAAATGGTGTAGCTGATGTAGATTCTAGTTTTACTAGTTCTGCCACAAGACTATTAACATCATTCGTTAAACCACCTTTAGTTAAAAGTTCTTTAAATGTATCATCGTCTAGGATAGAAGATGTTGCAGTTTTCGTTTGTTCTGTAGTTCCTGCTGTTTTAGAAGTAGTAGCTCCAGGACTCGCGTTGATAATGGGGGTGAACGTTGCAAATCCACCCCCTTGTTGTAATTTTTCTATTCTTACTTTCATATTATTTAAATACTCTTATTAGAGATTTCTGTAACATTTCATTATTGTGCATGATAGCTTTGAAAGACATTTCCAACTCTTTAAGCTCTCTAACCGATTCAGCTTTATCCCTTTGAATATCAATCTTATCTTGCTTACTTAATGAACCACCACTCTTTAGAAGTTGTTGTTGAAATTGTTGAGCAATCATAAGATTTTGAATTGGTTTATATAAAGTTTCCACTCTAGATTTAGTCTTAGTTACATCATCTTGCCATTGTTTATAATGTGTAGATTCTTCCCAAGGTTTTGCATAACCAAGATTTTTAACATCAGCATTATACTGTGTTTTATATTTAGCTTGTCCCTCATCTGTGTTTAATTTAGCATATGCTTCAGATGCTCCAGTATATTCTGGATTAGTATAAGCTTTATATAAAGCTGTTTGATTTTGTTTATACTGTTTAGCTGGAAGATTTCTTGCAGCAGCAGTGACAAAATTAGTAAATGCGGCGTTTTGAGCTAAGTCTTCATTAGCATTAATTAGATGTGTTTTACTAAATGCTTGTGATGCTAAAGCTCTATTTTGTCCTAAGATTTTAGTATTAGCTTCTGCTACTTTTGCATTTAATTGTTGTTGCTGTGCTTTCATCTGATCCGTTCTTTGTTGGTCCGCCATATGAGCTTTATCTCTAATTGCAGATGCTTGTGCAGCACCAGTTAATCGAGCAGCCATTGATTTATCAATATCAGATACATCTCCTGCAACTCCCGCAGCTTTACTTTCAAGAGCAGCGGCTTGCTTTTCTCCCTGTAAAGTATAAGGGCTATCAATCCTCATGTATTGATTAGGCATATAAGGAACAGTATACATACTATCAGCAACAGCTCTTCTTTGTGCATCACCAACTTGACTGTTGGTATTTACTGTACTTGCATACATAAGTGCGTTTGAAATATCAGTTGCATCTGGTAAGTACTTAGCCACTCCAGACCAATTCCAAGGTTTTGGATTTCCTTTAGCTACTATATCACCGCTAGTTGAAGTTGTTGGTAAAGTAGGTGCTGATGGCGCTGGCTCAGGTTTTATTTCTGGCTTAACCTCAGGTTTTGGTTGTTCAACTACAGGATTTTCTTGTGGATTAGTAAATTCAGCTTTCATTGGTTGAATTGTTCCCATCACAATATCATGTAAGATACCAGGTTTATAATCACTTGTTCCTTTTAAAAGTTGATCAATATTATTCAATTGGAATGTAGAGCCAGAAGCTGCAATTCGTTTTTGTAATTCAGCTTGATTAGCTTTAAACCATTCCGGAGTAATTAACTTTCTTCTATTTAAGAAATCTTGTGTATATTGTCCTTTAGCATCAAATATGCCTGCAGTTCCACTTAAAGGATTCCAATTTAAATGTTCTTTGTTTTTTGCTTTAATCTTCAAAGAAGTTGGATCTAATGCACCTAACTGTAAAGTTTGCGCAGGAGTTTGGTATTTTAAAATACCGCCTTCAGCAAACTCAGAAGGATTATTAATCTCATTTAAAGCTTGTTTATATTTCTCGCTCCAATTAGAAGTTTTAAGTTTTCTATTTAACTCATCAATTTTCTTTTGTGCGTTTTTATATATTTTAGTTCTCTTAGATATGCCTTGTTGACTTTCAAGTAAAGCTTTACGTTCACTTCTAAAGGACTGTTTAATCCCTTGTACTTCTTGAAGTGCTTGTAATTCCTCTTTACTTAATCTAGTAGCTTTTGCTAAAGCCTCTTTACTAATAGAAGGTGATGCTGTTGCATGCTCTGTTAAAGGTTTAAATACTTGTCCAGATTCTGGGGCAACTCCTTTTTCTACTGCAAATTTACTTCTAGTTGGTAAGCCAGAAAATGGTCTTGCTTTATTAGTTTCCAATGCTCTTTCTGCTCTTTTATAATCTCTTATATCTCTATAAGGATTTCCTGATTCAGCAGAAACATTTTGACCTAATATATAACCACCTTTAGTTTCACCTTTAGCAATTTTTATATCATCAATATTAATATTTTTAATTTGTTCTTCACTTAATGCTTTACCATGTGTTTGCTCATAAGCTTTAGCTATTTGTTGTTTAAACTCATTAGCTTTACTTTCATTACGAGCATCCATATGTTTAGCTCCGATTTTACCAACCTTAGGAATTTCTTTAGGTTTAGAGAATAAGCCTTTAACATTAACTTCTTCATCGCCAATTTTAAATGTTGATATATCTTCAGTCATTGTTTTCGTAGCTTGTCTTTCTAAAGCTTTAGCTGTTAATGCATTTTGTGCAAGACCATGTGCTAAAGATCCTGCCATTAAGGCTCCTTTAAAGTCAGACGGTTTTGTATAGGCAAGGGATCCAAATAATCCTGAACCTTCTGGAGCTTCAGCCATATCTTTTCCTATACCATATAAACTAGTAGCTCCAGTCCCAAGCATAGCAGCAGTTGCTGTATTCTTAACAAACTTACTTCCCAATACTTTACCAACAGCTTGAATTGCTTTTTCTGCAGATGGAACAATCCCTTTAGCAATTTGTCCAGCTACTGTTTTTGGTGCAAATTGTACTCCTTTAGCAGCCACTAAATCATTATGAAATGCATCTAAAACTTTACCTTCTTGGTCTACATAACCTTTAGCTTTCAGGATATCTTCTTCAGCTTTTGTTAAGTTTTTCAATTCAGATACATGTTTTACTTCAGCCAAGTCTTTTAAAACTACTTTGCCATCTTTCCCTAATTTTCCAAGTTCCTCAACTGTGCCTGTTAAATTCTTAACTTGCTTTACAAGGGCATTACCTTCGCCAAAACTTTTTTCAAGTTGAAGTGCTTTAGATGCAACTTTTTCAAATTTAAGAGATTTAGCTACTTTAGCAGCTTCCCCAATTTTAACAGCTTCAGCTCCTACTTTCAATGCTTTTAATCCGCCTAAGCCAACAAGGGATAATGCAGTAAATCCAAGATTTGCAGCAGTATTCCAATTGAATACGTCATTTCATTGGAATCCATCTTTAGCTATGTCTTTAGCAATATCTGCAACAGTTGATACTCCTGCACCAATTGCTCCATAACCTGGAATGAATGAACCTGCTGTACCTGCTAGAGATACGCCTGTCCAGAAATCTTCCGCACCACTTTGACCTTTCCAAGTACCTGCAATATTACGTGCTTGACCTGGGCCTTTTGGAGCTTGTGCTGATGCTTGTGTTGGGGCAGACGGAGTTCCGTATTTATTTAAATAACTGTCTAATTTAGTCCCAGATGCTGCTTTTAACACGCCGCCTGATTTTTTAAATGGGACATCATATTTAGATTTAACTATTAAGTTCTTAATAGCGTTAAGAGTTTTTAAAGCTTTTAATTTTTCAGACTCACTTGCCGAGTTCTGAGAAATAGCATTTAAAGATGTAATTACATTTTTAAAATCATCTTGATTAACTTCAATATTTTGTCCAGCAGCTTTCTTTTCTAACTGTTCCATATATTGAGTAGCTAATGGATAAACACTTTGTTCATTATAATGAGAGTAATTGCCTAAAGATTTAAACTCTTCTGGAATATCATAAGTTTGTGCAACAGTATGAGTATCACCAAATCCTTTAATATGTACATCTACAGGACGTCCTTGTTTATCTCTATAAACATGGTCATCTCCTCTAGTCAAATATTTCTTAACTCCGTCTTGAACAATAACTAATTGTTTAGTAAAATCTCTTCTACCTAAGAAGTCTTTAGCATATTGACCATCACGTTCATCAGACCAACCATAAACTTTACCAGGCATATTTGTAATTAATTCTCTACCAATATTTTGCCCTGCATATTTATCAGCTCCCCATACTCCAGCATTAGCTGAATGTTGTTGTGGATTGTACCAATTAAATCCAGTTTCATCATTACTCCAAGAGTAACCATATCCGGGATGGAATTGATCTGACATACCATAATTAAAGTAGTTATTTTTAGTAACTGCAATATGTCTTTTTGTTGTTGGATTATATAGAACACGTGCTCCATGTTGATGAAGTACGTCTTTGAACCATCCAGTATTTGCATCTGGAGTCCAATCTTCTGGAGCAGATTCCGTAAAACCTGCTGTATATAATTTTTGTTGTAATTCTGGTGCTAATCCTAATTTATCAAAAGATTCTTTTGCTTTAGTTGCAGCTGCAGTTTTAGTATCAGTCTCTAATTGTTTTCTTTGCTCTTCAGTTAGTAAGAACTTTTGTGGTTCCCATTTAACTTTATATGCAGCATTTTGGAAGGCATCCCAGTCTTTTTTATTAATAGCATCTTGTATGTCTTTTACTTTTTGCACATCAGCGTAATCATATTTATCCTTACCTAATTCGGTTTTCTTTAAATAGTCATTTATTTTTTGTTGTGCAAAATCGAATACTTTTGCCTTTCTATCTTCATCTTTTTTTATTGTACCGAACCCAGTCTTGAAATTATCTTTGGTTCCGTAAATGTCACTAATAACAAATTCACCAAGGTCACCTATATTAATAGCTTCTCTTGTACCTGTTGCTCCACTACCAACACCTGAAACTCCGCCAGTTTTACCTGACACTCCGCTCAATGCTTTATTGTAGATAGCTGCAGCAATAGACATAGCGTCCTGCTCATTTTGAATTTTTAGGTTACCAGTAAACCAACCACGATGTATCTCGTCTGGACTTCCAGTAAAGGACTCACTTCCAGGACCACTTACAGTATATTTCTGTGATAGTGGATCTACTGAGAATGACTTCCCTTTAGAGTCTTTGAAATAATCTCTAAATTTAACTAATGCATCTCTTACCTTTCTCTCATCTTTTCCCTTTAAGTTAAAAGATTCTAATTGAGTATTCAATTCATTATTTAGAGTGTTTTCATCAACTTGTCCGCCGACTTGTAATTTTTTTACTAATGCCATATTATATATTTAATTGTGTATTATCAAACTTAAAAAGGGAAGACAGTCGTTTCTGCTTCCCTTTAGAGGTTGGCTATCGTCTGCCCACCATTACTAGTTTACCACCTTGACGTTGCATTACTGGTTGTCCTTGTGGTTGTCCTTGTTGTTGAGCACCTTGTAACATTTGCATAATCATCTGTGCCAACATTGCAGACGCTTCTGGTCCTAGTTGTTGAATAATCTGTTGTGCCATTTGTTGGATTTGTTGCTCTGCTCCACCTCCACCTTGTGCTCCACCTTGTGGTTGTTCTGCACCTGCAGGTGCGCCACCAGCTTCATGTGCTGGTCCACCTTGTTGAAATTTTAATACTTTCATTTTGTTAATTAATTTTTAGATTTTACATTTTGAAATTCATTTTCATCTGTCATTACATTTTTAAAGGTATTGTTTCCTGTACGTTTTATAGGAGGTAATTCTTCTGGAAAATCTGTATATGCAAATCTTCATTGAAATCCTCCAGAAGATTTATATTTATAATTACAACATTTCTGTATTACAGAAGGACTTTTTAAACCAATATTTCTAGCAGCAGAAGCGGCACTATCAAAAGTCCTTAAAAATTCTCCTTCTAGTGTATATTGTGCTACCTTTTTATTTGAAGGATGATTTTTACTAGATAAACCTAAACCTCCAACTGAAGCATTATAACCATTATTAAATGAATCATAGACACCTATATAATATATTTCTAACTCATTCAGTCTATTAGCTAATAGTTCCTCAGTAGCTTCTATTATTGTATTTAATACTTCATACTGAAAAGAATCAAATCCATATTTTCTTATTGCACAATAAAAAGGCAATTTATAACCTATATAGTTTTCATTAAAAGCATTATATCTATGTTGTTGTTTTCTTAAATCCCCTTGAACTGTTTGCCCGATATAACATTTACCACTTGGGCTAGTGTACTTATAAATAATCCCATCCATCTTATTTTTTACTTTTTACGTATTCAGCTTCTGTTTCTGATTGAACCTGTAGAAATTTAAACACTCGTTTTCCTAATGCTTTATAATCATTATCATTCTGTGTGGCTGCTGCTTTCTTTGCAAACTTAATTAAAGTCTTAGTGTGAGCTCTACTAAAGATTCTCTCACCACCCTCTAACTCCATCTGCGGATTTCCATCAGCATCTAACACATGCATTTTACTTTTATTTATCTCTTCTTCTGGCTCGAACTCTAGTTCATCCCCAGGCTCAATCCCAGAACCTTCGTTTACCTCTAATACAAAAGCTGTATTATCTTCTGTAATATATTCCTCTGAATCCGGAACTCCTTGATGGACTGCAATAACAGTCATCTCTTCATCTATAAAAATGATATCTAAAGGAATTAAAGTATCTTTCATTCAGAAAGAGATTTCTACAGGCTCCTCAAGAATAAATAACATCCCTTCATCTTCCGGAAGTTCTGTCATTCCTTGTAAACCTTGTTCTCTTTCTTCATCAGTTTCCGCAAGGGTCACTGTATATTTTTTAGAGCCTATACTGATATTCGCTTCTTTCATATTATAATATTTTTACTCCAAATTCTTCTAGTTTTTTAAATTGCTCCATAGCTGTATCAATGGCATCTAATTTAATTTCTAAGTAATATCCTTGTATTGTATCAGCAATCTCTTTAACTTTTTCTATTACTTCTTTGATATTATCTCCCTCAGCTACAATTGCTCCAACTTCTGGTAAACCTACTGTTTGTGGAACAGCATAATATTTATCATTAATTTTACAGGCATTTCTTAGTTTGATATTATCTCTATATTTTTTAGGGAACTCAATTTCTTGCCAATTTTGGTCAGCCCAACTAGAGTGAATAAAAACTTCTACTCCATACTTGTGCTCATAAACTGGGTCAATTAAATATCCCTGACTTCCATACCATATAATTTCTGCAAGATTCTTATACATCATTTGGTATAACTCATTAGGTGGAGAGCCTAATCTTGCACAAAAGTCTAACATATATGGTGGTTTAGTTTTACTTACTCTAACCTCTGTACTGAAGAAACCTCTATATCCATAACCCTCTAAGGTTTCTGCCATCTTAGTATTAAAGTCTGTTACTTTAGGAGAAAGATTTTCATATTTGTTAATCTTACCAATATAACCTAAATCCTTAACTTCGATCCCTGCAAGTGTTGCGGTTGGATATTTACCATCTACTGTGTATAAGTCACATCCCGTTTCAACTGCTTCATCATAAGCTTCTTCTACAATAAACTCTTTTATATGTTTCATTGCTCCTAATTTATACTCAATTTCATCAAGCTTAGGTTCAGCGAATCTATAGTTTAAAGCGTGGAATGTTTCAAAGTCCCCTCTTAAGATTGAACATTTAACATACACATTATCATGTGCTTTTAAATATTCCCTAAGAGATTCTATACCTACAATTACTTTATATGGAGTTACATATAAACCAAGCTTTTTCATATGCTCATTCATCGCAACTCTTTGTAGTTCCAATTCTTCTCCTCTACGACTTCCTCAAACAAGTTTACCTTGCCGCTCTAAGTATAATTGTAAATCTCCATCATATACATCAGGAAAGATAAATATATCTGCTTTATCTATATAATTAAAGAAATCATGTATTCTTTCTATTCCTTCAATACCTTCACCAACAATATACTGGTTTGATTTTGGGAATCCATTTTTCCAAGGCATATAATAATAAACTTTCTTAAATGACTTACTAATTGTTTTAGCAAATTCAATAAAGAGCCCATTATCATATACTATGGCTACTTTGTCTTTTAAGTTGGCTATCAACTCTTGTGGTATATCTTTAATTGTTGGCATCGTTAAATATTTTCATTATTGTTTCATTATATATTCTGAAATCTTGGCCTAAGTGATTTAACATTATTCTCTCAATACTTTCAGCAACGCTGTGTTGTACTTTGTATGGAGAATCTTCTTGCTCACCTGGTTCAGCATTAGCATCAACCTCACCTCGTTTTATTTTTTCTTCAAATTCTAAATCATACTTTAAAATTTCTTCTTCAGTAATTCCTTGATTACGAGTAAGAACCTCTTCAATAAACTCATGGATAAAAAGTAAATCGTCATATAAAGCATTACCAGTTTTGGTTATTGAAAAAACTCTTACTCCATCTTCAAAATAATAATCACCTAAAGTTTCATAACGCTGTGCTTCTTTATGTACCGACTTAATTATCGTCTTAATCATTATTTGTTATTTGATTTATATTCAGTAATTAATGGCATTAAAAAATCTATTGAGCCGCCTTGTTCATGTTTCTTATGGAAACCATGATGTTTCTTAAATGTTTTAGCTAAAGCTTTTCTTTTAGGAGTACATGTTGCTTTAGTCATTGGTGTACAATATCCTTTATGTTTTGGGTTTACTGCTTTTTGAATCCAATGTTTTTTAGATTTACCACCTTTTTTATTAGACTCAACTCCTTCTTTTAATTTCGGTATTAGTGTTGCCATTATTCTACTTCGTTTAATAGTCCTGTTCTATCATCTGTATTCTCCAATATTTCGGAGGTTAAAAATTTACCTGCTTCGATGGCTAATAAAGCTTTCTCTTCTTCAGATTCAGTTTCATTATATTGTTTAAATAATTCTTCTAGTGTTGTTGTAGTTTCTTTATTAAAGATAATTTCATTCTTTTCGATTTCTGCATGCTGAGTTATCTCGCCACCTTCATCATATGTTACTACAGGAATTCCTTTATCAGTAACTTGTTCCGAAATATCTTCTGGAAGAGTATGTTTTCTTGCATGTAAGGCCCCATCAGGAATAACATTTAACTGTCCACCTTCTTGGAATTTACTGACTTTATTATCATTTAAAATAGAGAATTTACTTAAGTCTCTAGATTTAATTTCTGGTTTTAAAGTTTCTTCTTTAGGAGATTCTACTTTTGTTGGTTTAATTTCCAAATCTTTAATAGGCTTTTTAGCCTTAGCTTTAATTAATTTAATATGGTCTTTATCAAGAACTGCACCTTGAGATGCGGCTAAGATATTTGTGTCAACTCCACCTAATACTTTCTGTCTATTACGTGTAGCAATATCTCCAAATGTATTTTGGGCAGATAATAAATTTTGTTTATTTTGGTAACTTGTATTACCGGCTAATAAATTCTGTCTATCTTGTTGTACAGTTAAATTATCAGCGGCTTTTGTTTTACCACCCCAAGTACCTAATAAAGTTTGTTTCTTACCAGCATTAGCATTTAATTGAAATGCATAACCACCAGTATCTAATCCTTTAGTCCCTTGTTCTTTAGCTGTAGTCCCAGCATATTTATTTAAAGCAGTTAATCCCGTCAATAAAGCACCTGCTCCCATTGCTCAAGGATTTCCTGATTTTAATAATGCACCAGATGCCGTATCCATTAAACCCATAACAGCACCTTCTTCTCCTGATATGTTATCGGCCTTCTTGCCCCCAAAGGCTTGAATTCCAGTATCTAATAACTGTGGTGCTTGACCTAATAAATCTAAGCCAACAGCTCCAAATGCTGCCCCTGCACCACCCGCTTGGCCAGCGATTCCGGTAGAACCGGAACCCTGACTTTTAAGTGGGTTAAATGATTTTGGGTCGTAATCAACTTTAGAAAAAGATTTAGGAACTATGCCCATACCAAGTAATGATTGTTGACTTTGTTTAACCATAGCATCCATTCTTTTCTGACTATCTTTTATACCCTGTGTAATACCATAGCCCAATCTTTTACTAAAATCATAATTGACTGAGTCGGCAAAACTTAGTTGCCCATCAGGCATTTGGTATTTTTTAATTAGTTTATGCATAGCTTATTGTAAAAAATGTTCTAAGAGCATTTATGATTGCGTATTGTGTACCATCATATTTAACTCTAATTTTAATATATTTGTCCCTAACTTTCATTTCAGTTGTAGCTCCAAACGCAAGATCATGATTCTTTATATAGGCGTATTTAAAACCTATAGGCTGAATCTGCACATCCCATGCATCTTCTACATACTGCATATTACCTTTTATTCTACCATTTGTTCTAATATCTAATCCTTTTTGATATAAGTCAACTAAATTCTCTTTAGTTTTATTATGTTGTCTTAAGGTTAAATCTTTTATAGGAGTTGCAGGATTAGGTCACATAGTACTTAATGGATCTGTTGTATCTCGAACTCAGATAAATGGAAGTTTTTTAATACTTGGATTTGCTAATAAATAAGCCTTGTAATTAGCTTTAGCTAAATCCTCTGTTGCTGCAGAACCTAAAGTAATTATAAGATTTTTATAAATATTTCAATCAAACCCTTCTCCAACTATTTCATAGAAGAATGAATCTGGCTCAGCCAAATTAGATATGATTTTTAAATTATTAAATATTTTTTGTACTCCTGGCACATCAGCCACAACAAATTCATATTCAAATGGATATTGTGTATCGTACCATGTAGTAGGTTTAATATCTCCAAGCTCTTCATCGTATCCAGCGAAACCATGCTTATAAAGTATATTTCCTTTATTTTCGTGTTCAATTCTATTTGCAAAGGTATAAAAAATATTATTAATATTTTCTGAAAATTCCGGAAATCATGTATAACTGGTTACCCATTTATTTAAAAGTTCATTTCAACACAAACTTCATTTTTTAGTTCCATATTTTAAAACAAATATAACATCTTGCTTAAATGCATTATAATGTGATTTGATAAAATTAATTCCTACTGAATTATCTTTGTCAGATTCTTTTAGATGAATATTATCGTTTAAAAATTTTTGAATTTTCATATCAGATATAACTTCAACTTGTTGGCCGTTAGTTCTTCAGATTTTTTTAGCAACAGTGTCAATTCCATAAATGTATTTCGGAGTTTTTGTAATAGAATCTGCCCATAGTGAACCATAAGTATTTGATAATATTTTTGGATTTTTTGGGAGCACATTTGAAGTGTTTATATAAACATTCTCCCCTTGTGCGTTAGCCATCATAGCCCTTTCATTTACAGGTATCATTAAAATACCATGTTCCATAATAGCTATCAATGTTCCATACCATTCTACTAATTTAACTAAAGCACCATGCTCCATTGTATAATCTTGATAATTTTGGCTTTCAAAAATCCTATTACCATTTGCAAATGATGATGGTTGTAAAATGTTTGAATAATAAATTCTATTGCTAAAATTAGTCTTAATAAATGGAACTTCTGGAACTTCAAAGTAATATTTATTACCTAAAGACTTACTAATACCATTATTAATTACATCAGATTCTGGTAAGGGGTTTGTCATATCTATAGATTGGTAAGGATAAAATCCTCTTTTCTTTTTATGAACTGCTTCCTCCATTGGATTAGAGAAATCAACATCTCTCATAGCTAAATTAGTATTACTACAAATTTTAACTGTTACTCAATAACCAAGTGGCACTGCATTTACGTCAGGTTTATTTATCTTCTGAGCGCCAAACAAACCATTAATTTCAGAATATTTTTTAAATTTATTATTATCAGATTCTAAAACAGTATGTACAGAAGGCTCTCCTTCAGTACCTTGTCCTGAAAAATCAGGAACCATTACGTCTTTATAAGTAAATAAATCTAATAATTTATTATATGTTAAAGTTGTAGTTGTTGTGCCATCATTGTTAACAACTGTAGAAGCCTTATCTTTAACTCTAAAATTTTTATACCAAGTCCAAGGGTCTACTATAGTTTTATTTGTTGGTAAATCAGAATCTATGAAATTCCAATTCATTCTTTGAGACACTGTATTAATATAACAATCTCCTCTAAAAATATTACTTACAGAACTATTAGATACATTTCCCCATTCTATTCTATCACTGATAGGATAATATGGAGAAGAGTCATTATATCTTAATTTAAAATAATCTTGCCATAATGTATCAAATGAATATCCTTTTTGAAAAATATTATAATAATATGCACTTTTAATTGCATTTGATTCTGTAGCAATATAAGTATTAAAATATCCTCTAACTTTAGTTGTGGTGTTATTTATATTATCCTCAGATATTCCTTCAGTTAAATTTTCGTATTGTCCTCATTTAGGATCAAGATATTTATAAACTTCAATTTGACTTCCTGCTTGAGAACTAAACGAATAATTTCCATTTTTGATTAACTCAATACCTGGCTCAATCAATGTCAAATTAGTAGTAGTAGTTGCTGCTAATGGAATGTTCTGAGTAAGTCTATCTAATGCAAAGTTTTGGTAATTAGCATATTTATTTATAAATACAGTATCTAAAGGTACAAATTTAGTTTCTTTTAAAACAAATTCAGATGAATTGAAAAAAGAATTATATAAAGTTCTTTTAACTGAAGCCTCTGGGCATAATAAAGCATTATTATATACCTCTGTAAATGTAAATCCACTTGTACCTAATTTTGGTTTTAAATCGACAAGTTTTAAAAAGGATTGGCCATAATAACCAGATAACAATGATATTCTGTCTACAGTGTTTAATGTTGGTATTCCACATTTTTTTGATGTAGCAATCCCAACCCCTTGTGCTAAAATAGTAGGTATTCTTTTTTGCCTAACAATGAAAAAGCCTTTAGTTAAATCTTTTAAACCTAGATTTGCAGCGTAACCATTAATAACGTCAACATCTCCATAATTTGCAAAATTGATTTTTATACCAATAGGCTTAATTGGATTTGCCCCATCAAAAGTTTTAGAATCTAAGTTTGCTTCTAAATCAAGTTTAAATACACCTTTAGCATTTTCTGGAATAGGTGTTAAATTATGTTCGATTGTATAATTATCTTCATAGTTGATATCTTTAGATAAATCGTCAATAGGTTCACCGAATGGGGTATTTACTCCAATTATTTGTTTTCCTCGAATATTAAATACTGGAGACAAAGTGTAATCATTTAGAATGTAAACTATACCTAATCTATATATTTCTTCATCTCAATATCCTAATTTATAGTAAATATTATTTACATTATAATACTCATATCCATTTTGTTGTGAAGGGTATGTCTCAATATAACTTTCATCTAGTAATCCAATACCATCTTTATCTAATATTGCAGTTGGATAAACTAATAAACTATATTTTTCTAAAGTTTTAAATACTTCATAATTGTTAGTTATATTTCCAGCAAAAGTTATATTTTGACAATTTGATAATGTTTCTACAGAATTAAAATTAGTGTATTTAACATTAATATCATCTAAAGATATTTCTTGAATATTTTCATATCCTGTAATAGATATTTCTGTACTATTATTTGTAATTTTAAATTTATCTGTAATTTGATAACTTTTTACAATCTCAGAATTACCATCTCCACTAGATCTTGTGTAATAAATATTTATATAATTAAATGCTAAGTCTAAATTATTTAATCTAAATTTTATAAGTTTACCACTATCTTCGTCTAATTGCCCACCTCTAATTGAGGATGGAACATTTATAGAACCTATATGGCAAACTACTTTTCCAGACTCTGAAATAAAGTCTGATTCATTTCCATCATAATCTGCCAACTTAAAATAAAATGTGTAGTTTCCTACTTTCAATGTCCCTCCATCTTTGATTCCTAAAAAATCAAGTGTGATTACATTTTTAACAGATTTTATTAATGATGCTTCTGATTTAAAATTTTCTTTAGAATAAATATTTGTATCTAAATTACCACGCCTATCTGATACAGCATATGTTGTAGAATCTTTTAAATAGAACCTAGAATTAATTATTTTTGGTGGATGAGCTCCATCAGAAACAATTAAGTTTACTGAATTATCAAATGATACCTCTGTATTAATTTCTATAGGCTTATTTATACTAAGTTCAGCATTTGTGGTACTTAGTTGTAGATCTGTCAATGATGAAACTCCTGATTCTGTATTTATTAAATTATGAAATGGATTATACTTAAATAACAAAGTTCCAGAATCAGCAAGTCCAGACATTGAATTTTCTACTGATATATTTATAGTTGGTAATGGCATTATGCGTATCTTATAATATAATTAATAGGATAGTATGGAGGCATATTATTATGAGGTGTTCCAGAACCAATAGACGATGTTACTCCCATAGTAGCATCTGGACTAATTGATCCGTCATAACCAGATTGCATATTATACTTAGGATAATCTGATGAATTAGGTGATGTACTTTCTACGGCTACTGATTTTTCTGATCAATTTATTACAGAGGTTAATGTTGTTCCATTATGATTGGCAAATATATAATGTTTATGCGCAGCCATTTCAGCTACAGATAAAGTATGAGTTGATTCCCCACCTCTAACATTTAATACATATGCCCCACCTGCTTGTATTAATGAATCTCCAGGATATATATATGGCAATGTTATACTTATACCACCTGTATCAAATCCTGCATCATGCATTGCTGTTACAAATGCAGGGTTACAATCTTCAATTAATACTGCTGTTCCATCACATAATTTATGATTCGCTGGAGCAGTTGCCCCAAACCACGGTTTTGGAATTCCTCAATCTTGATAATATAATGCATCTATCATTGCACTATTTGCCTCAGTATGTGTACTTTTTGTTATTAAATTACCACCATTTGTAATAATGGTAGATATTGCTGATTTTATTGTGTCTATTGCTGTTGACATATTTGTTATTTATTAAATTATTAATTATAATCTTGCATTATATAGTCAGAATAAGAATACTCTGAACTATTCCGTAACTCTTGAATTCCAGAAATAGTATACTTAACTAAATAATTCGCTGGTAATAAATTAGTAACATCATCAGAAGAATATACAAACTTTGGAATAAAGTTAAATGTAAAAGGCTCACCTGCCATATTTAAAGGAATATCGTAAGTAATATTTATTATTTCTCCATTTATAGTTTGTTCAGTATTTATTGGAGTATCACTTCCTATAGTATAAATTGTTTTAATTTTATTAATTGTTCAAGTAGTTCCATTTATAAATTTTATCTTAAATATAAATCTAAAACTATCTCCAGCAGGATTAAATCCTACCGTATAACTACTTAACTCAAAAGTATTTAAATCTTCTAACTCTACTGAGATTAGTAGTTTTCCTTTATAGTTTGTATTACAATAATATTTAAAATTAGAATCATTAAATCAAAAATTCATTCCAGAGGATTGATTTAAATCTCCTACATTAATTGTATAATAATCAGCATATCTTTTCCAAACATCATCAGTTAAGTCAATATATCCATTCGATAATTGTAAATATAACTTCACAACATATATCTTTTTCTGATAATCAGTATAAGTACCTTTTCTATAATATGTTATATTTGATGTATCCGTATTGTCTGGGGATAAAATTGGTTTACTAAAAACTATAGAATTTCCGGGCTTAAAATCATACGAACTTATTACGTTTGGTGTATACATTGTTGTAGTTGAAGGATTTGAAAAAGAATATGAATTACCAGAACCCTGGTTTTCTTCATCTAATATTTCAGGACTTGGATAACTTCCAAATTCTATTAGGTCATCACTCCCATCTGGATTAGTTCCTTGTTTTCCAGAAACAATATATAATACACCACCATATTCTTTTACTCCAATGGGATAAAATCCTTCTGATAATTCCACATATTTTGGATCAAGTTCTGTTCCCGGAACTAGTATTTTTGTATTACCAGCATCATTTTGCAGTGCTAGTTCATCTCCATTGAATGTAATAAAAGTCCCGTTTATACATTCAGTAAGCACGCTATTTGGAGTTGTGATTGGGTTAAGATCGTAGTTAAGCCCGCCAGAGAAAGTGTTCACTGCTTCTTTTCTCATAATTTATAATTTAAAATCATCATTTATAAATCTCCATATTAATTTTTCACCTTTCTTTCTACCAGTACATTTAGTTTTGCCCTGACAACATCTAGCAATTGTTTCTTGGTGTTTAATATTGTAAAATCTAGCAGCATCGGCAAAACTGATAAATCTATTCAAAAGATTTCCCAATTCATCATATACTTTAATTGTATAGTTTATCTCATATATATCATCAGGGTATCTTCAAGTAAGTTTGATATCATCAATGTTACCTAAATAATTAGTAATTTTCTTACATACTTTTACAATACCGCTTCTATCAATATTATAATACTCAGAAGCTTCTTTAATAGAATTAAATTTTTTAATTTGTTCTCCAGTTTCGTAATTATAAGCAACTACTTCTTTTTCATTATGATGAAAACTTCTAGCGTATTTTAAATTATCTTTAGTTCGAGGATCTTCAAGCTTTCTTTTACTTTGTAATATTCGTGTTTCCGCACTAACATACAGAGGATGTCTACCTCCACTATTACTATTATACCCAAAATTAAACGAATCATATTCTTTAATATATACTTCTTCTAATTCTAATAATTTACTTTTCAAGATTTTTCTATCACTATCTATAACTTTTTGTATTTCAAATATTTCAAAATTTTCTTTTCCATATTTTCTGACAGCTCTATAAAAGTAATAATTCCAATAAGTTTTATTATAAGCATCATTACAATGTTGATAAAATCGTTTTTCTAATGTATTTAAAGTTTCACCAATATAAATTTTACCATTAATTTTATTAATAACTTTATATACATATCCTACATATTCATTAACTGCTTCTTTTCTCATATTCTTTTTTTAATTCTATTCATGTTTTATAAGATGGATGAAATTTATGCTCATAAGCTTCTCCCAAATATTCTAAATCGCGGATCTTTAATTCATCAGCTCAATATGCCCACCCTTTAAAAGTTTTTCTTTTAAATCTAAACACATGAAGATGCTTTGCTTTATAATATATTTCTTCTTGTATTTTTCGAGGAATTACATTATTGAACTTAGCAATTGATTTACTTGTTTTATTATCTTCAAGTCAGCGGTCAAATCCTGTAGGATTTAGACCTATATAATAATATCCATCGAATTCAGCTTTCTTCCATCCTTCGATTTTTCTTAATTTCCTATCTCGTCTTATACTATACTCTTTAATATTTTTTTCTGGAGTTAGTGTTAATTTACCTATATAAGCTAAACAATTAATATATTTTCTTGTATTAATAGAGATTGCACAGCCAAACTTAATTGCTGAGTGCATTCTTCTGAATCCATAAAGTAGTAGTCTCTTGATTTCAGCTCTTGTAAAATCAGGAAATCTTTCATGGACTGGGTCAATAAAATCTTCAATTGTAACATCTTTGGTTGTATAGAACTTTACACCAGAGTTAATTTTGTCAAGAAATTTTCTTTTTAATTCTCCGCCAATATAAATTGGCATTGCCTTCTGGTATGCCTTAGCCTTAAAATAATACATTAGAAAGTATCCAGTGAAGTCTGACTCTATAAAATCAATCTCTGAGAACCTTCCATTTTGTCGCTGCGAAATGAATTTTTCGCCTGAGACTATCTCAAAATCAATATATGCTTCAGTCTTCGCTGGAACTCTAAATCGTACTTTATCCTCAATTATTTTGTGGAGTATTAAACCAAAGCAATATTTAAATGGATCAGCAATAGCATCTTCATAAGAATCAGTGCTACCATAGCGACTGATCATTCATCTTCATTTTTTATCAATAATTGATTTAGGAGTATTTGTGTAAATCTCTCCAGGGGTTAATCCATGATTAAATAATATTCTCACTATCTTATTGGTTTAAATGATTTACCATAACGTTTTCTATCCCATGATGCGATTACGTTTAGGATTTCATCCATTTCATTTTGATTAATATAATCAGGTACTCTAGCTTGAGTACATTTCATTAGTCATTGTTGTTCTAAATAAGGAACCATTTGCCAACTTGTTTGGTCTTTAGTTGTGATAGCTTTCTTTCTTGTATCTGCAAAAATACAGAAAGCTGCTATTGCATCCATTTCTTTATCGTTAAGCATAGGTAGTCCTGTATCATCTACAACAACGCCTTTATAGAAAATATTAATTACTTCAAAGTGGTCATTCATAATAATACGATTTCCCTCTTCTCTATATTTAATATATTTACCAGATGAATATAAATTACCGGTATTGTATTTTCTTGATTCAACATATCCTTCAATCCACCCATTCTGATTATTACCCGCTAATGTAGTAGGTGTAGTTTTTTGATAATCTTCGTAGTTAGTTGTAACTGCTTCAATAATATCACAATTACAAGGAAGATCTATGTACCAATAACCTAAAGCATCTTCAATAGGTTGAGTACTGTATTTATATAGTCTATAGTCTTTATTTCCAATTCTGTCCCAAGCAATCAATCCTATTGATTCAAATACATCTGGATCTAATTCTAATCCATATAATTCTCTTGCTTGTGTGTACGCTGTATTAAAAGAATAATCTCTCATTGTTTATTAAATTAATTTATAAATATGTCCTTTATATTCTGTTCTACCTAGCGCAATTTCTTTTAAATGATTTCTACATATATGTAGTTCTTTTGCTGCTTTTGTAACAGTATCCCATCTGTTTAATTCATTTCCATTTAAGTCTATTTGACATATACCGCATTTCTTTTTACTTTTTTGTGGAATTACTTTATTAATCTTAAATATAATTTTATTAGTTTTATACTTAAAAATATATCCGTGACAATAATCGGTTTTACCTAAACAATTACCACTAATTTGCGTATGGTCAATATTTAAAACTCTTTCTATTTCCATTGTTGATGACCATTCTTTTATAAAATCACCATTTAAAGAATACTGTAGTACAATTTTAGATATTTTCTTTGTAGCCTTTTTTATGGAATCCTCTGTCTTTATAAGACATAATCCTCCAGGCTGACAATTATATCCAATTTTTATTGAGTCATATTCATTAATATAGAATATTTCTTTTTCATTTAATATATCAATCAGTTCTTTTTTATTATTTGATTTGTGTTGATATAAAACTTCATATAAAAAATTTTCAGGTTTATATTTTTTCCTAGCGTTGTCTATTTTAGGAGAGCTATATGTACCCTTAATATTAAGGAATTGTTTTCTTCTTCTATATTCATTACATGTCTGTCCTATATATATTTTGCCTGATGGCGAAGTATATTTATATATTATCCCACTATACATTATTTTGGGGCTTGATTATTTGGCGTTGGTTGTACCGCTAAACTACGGTAATATCTTATTTTCTTTTCAGTAAGGCGTTTTTTAATTTCAGCAGAGATAAAAGAATAATTTTCGATATCATCTCCTGCGCAGCAATCATATTGCATTAATTGTCTTGGATCTTTAAAGATTGCAATTACTGTAAGAGTTTTTAATAATGGTGCTCCGAATACCCATGCATCATACATGTTATTTGTATTAGGAGTGGGTTCAATATAAACGAAAGGACGTTGTGCCCCACGTTTTAAATATTTGTGAAATTGATATGAGGTGTTTGTGTAAACTTTAAAGAATACTTCTCTGTCTACTGCACCAATAAATTCGACTGCATCTGCACCCATATCATTTACGATTTGTGGTAATTCAAAATGCAATTGTGGTTTGGAATATGTTTTATCTCCGCATGGACATTTGTCTAATGATAGACAATCTAACTGAATGCAATTTATTGACATCAATAAATCGTTTCTAGGAACTAAATTCTTTGCAGCATATTCCTTTATTATCTGAAGTCTTTCGTCAACAATATCATCTTCTAATTGGTCAAGTGATATTGATGGTGTTGATGTAATCCCGGCAAGACCAGAAACTATATCATTGTATATTGCTGATGCTAGTTTATTTATCATATTAGTTTAAATAAAAAAAGGAACGAGCAAGTGCTGCTCGCTCCTTTTAAGAAAGTTATCAATTAAGATTAAACTACTGTAATAACCATTGTGGCTACTCTTCCTGAAGTTGCTCCAGTTGCAGTCAATGTAGTTGTTCCAGTTGTAGAACCTACTGTTAAGATACCTGTAGTATTAGCTGAAGTAGTTCCAGTTAATGTTGAGTTAGTCCAGTTAACAGTTTCTCCTGCTAAAGCATTCAATACAGTGTATTGAGTTGCACCAGCGCTAGCTGCTACTGTTTGATCCCCAACGATGATTAAATCTTGGTCACCACCAATTGTTACTACATCAACAGCTGCAGTTTGTAAAGCAGCTTCAAAAGCAGCAACTACATCTGATTTAACATAGAATACGTGATTAGTAATAGATTTTTGTCCCATACCAGCGATACCAATATTATAATCTACATTTTTGTCGATTGAATATCTTAATGTGTATTGTGTATAGTTACCACCAAGGATTGGTCTTTCTTCTTTGTTTGTACCAAAGTAACGAGTATTTTCGTAAGTTGGGTACATAATAGATTTAACCATATATTCATCATCTCCAAATCCTACAGAACCTGGTCTTGTTACAGAGAAAGTGCTAGCTGTAATATCATCATATTCTGGTTGAATTAATGAGTTAGTGCTGGCTTTATCTGATTCAACAGTCATTGCCCAAAATCTTTGGTTGTTGTTAATAGCTGTAACTTGAACATCAGCTGTATTGATTTTTGCAGCAATGCAATAACCAAAACCAAATTCAGTTTTTAAACCATTAAATGCAGCAGCTAATGCAGTTGCATCTGTTGCAGCAGTTCCTGTAGCAAGTACTTCTACAACAACTGGTTTTTTGAAATATAAATATGTGTTAGCATATTCAGAATCTGTTTGTTGAGACAGTCTGATGTCTACTGTTAATCTAATTACTTTTCCAGCTGTTACTGTAGGGATAGTTACTTTCGCAATTTCCGCTACACCTGCTGCGTAAGGTCTTTTATAAACGCTTACAATACCTGCTTTCTTAAAGTTGTTTACTCTAAGAACGTTAACTCCTGCAGAAGAGCCTGTAACTTTAGTTAAGCCACTCGAATCTAAGTTTGAGTTTAAAATTGTTGTTGTTGTGTAATTAAACATTTTTCTAAAATTTTATGTTTGTTTTAAACGGGTTATCTATCGTTTTCGTGGAGCTTCTTGTTGTGCTTGTGGAGAAGCAATTGATTGATTAATTGGGATATTTGTTTGTAATCTTGGATCACTTGAATTTTCCATTAATAATTTAACCAATTCATTTACAATCTCTTGACATACATAATCAGGAAATTCTAATATCTGTGATGTATCTTCAACTTCATCAATCTCGTCTTGTGTCAATCTGATGAATTGTGGGGTTTTTAAATAATCAATATAAACTTTTGACAGGCCAAATGTAGAAGAATCCTTACCATAACGAATTTCCATTCTAATTTTAGACTTATTCCCATATCTAATATCTTCACTACGTTGTACTAAATCATTTCCAGATGTAGTAACTACATCTACATCACCACCACAAGTATGAGTTACTGTTAATTCATAACCAGAAATTATTAAAGATCCACTGTATGTGTTTCTAGTAATAACAGGGTCTGTTGATTCTAACAATTTAAATTTTAAATATGTTAAGCTTGAATATTCAGTAACCGCACCATATGAACATTTGACCCCAAACGGTAATGTTGGTGTAGTTTTAAATGTATATGTAACTCCATTAATCGTGATTGTGTCATTTGGCACAATGTCGCCAATTTCATCTAAAACAATAGTTGTTTTAGTGGCAATGCTAACTTGGTTATCAGCAGTTGGAAATATAGAATCTGTAGTTATATTATTTATATAAAAGTATGGATTCTTATATGACGGGCGTAAATAATAATTATGAATTAATTGAGACCACATATCTGCAGTAATTCTTTTAGCCCCTTGTTGCCAAGGAGTACCTGCATTATAACACTTATAGTTTTTAAGCACTGTGTATTCTACAACACAATTTAAAATATGTAAATAATCATCAGGTAAATCAACTTCGTAAGTATTGTTTAACAAATTAGAAGCAGACCAATTAGATGATTGTGATGGTATTAACACTGCGGAGCTTTTTAAAACTCTTAAATCATCAGTCTTTTGTTGATTGACATCGTATGCATTATACATCTTATTGATGTATTGATTTGCTGCTTTGTTAATAAAATAATTATAATCCTCTAGCAATAAACTTGGAGCATCTTTTTTATTTAATTCAACTAAAGCATACTCAAAGACTTGCTTTGCTGTCATTTAATTAATTTTATTTTTTTGTTTGTACTTTCTTTGTAGATTCTGCTTTTTGCTCGTCTTCAAAGTAAGGAATATCTTTAGTGAAATCTTCTTCCATCTCTTGAATTACTTGTTTAGGTTGTAATTCTGGGTAAGTCTCACGTTTGATGGAATCTAACATTTTCTTAAATCTAATATCTCTTAGGAATGTTATTGTAGCTTCCATAGAACCACCTAACATTTTATCATCATATTTATAGATACCATCTGCTCTACGGATTACTCCGCGATCAATTGCATCTAATAAGAATAAATGCATTTTCCAATCTTCTCCTTCATAAAGATCAATAATCTTTTTAGGAGTCTTTTCTGCTGTTTCAATTAAATAATCAAGTATGTCAGCTGGAATAGCGTTGTTAAGGTTACGTCCTAAAACTCTACATTTTTTGATTCTCTCAACTTCAGAGTCTTCGTAGATATATTGTGATGCTCTAAAGATAAGTTGTTTTTTATCCAGCTTAGCTTTTGTAAGTTCGCCTGGGCGTTCAACATATAAATCAGCTACACCATATTTTCTAGCATTACCATCAATGATTAAATTACCATCTTGGTCTCGTTGGAATCTATCTTTAGCAATCCAATTACAATGTTCAATTGACTCCCACTTTGCTTTATCAATTACATCATCAAGGTCAAAACTTGTACCATCTACGATTTCGAATACTTGGTTAGCCGCAATAAAGTGGGCTTCACCTTTACTCATTTTTCTAACATCTTCTTCTGACAAAATCATGTCACCATTTGAATCAACTGTCTTTACACATGCTGGCAATTTACCTGTTTTTGGATTTGGGCATGGTTGGATAAAGTAGGTTTGATTCACTTTTCCATAAGCACTTCTAAGAATTATTTCATTACTCATATTCATTTATATTATATATTTTTGTTATTTTCTATCTTAATAGTAAAAATCTAAATAAGGGAGAGGCGGACCTCTCCCTAATTAATTACTTACACTTCTTCAATAATGAATGATTTGTAAGGTGCAAATGCTGCGATACCAGAATAACCAGCTACGATCAATTTAGATCCTGCTACTGGGCTAGATACGATACCACTAGTGATACCATCTACTCCACCAACACCTGGGTATTTAGAAGTAACGAATTCAGCACCTTCTAAAGTAAATGCTGCGATAGCAGGTTGGTTAGTAGATACGTCTGGAGACATGTCTAAACAGATACCATAACCTTTTCTATCATACTCTTTTGTAAGAGCACGGTCAACCATGAAAGTTACGTGGTTACCTGCAATCTCGTAAGATACAAATGTTCCACCTACTTTGATAGGGTTGTCAGCTTTCACCATTGATTGAGCAGCTTTAGAATACATCATTGTTGGAGTAGATCCCCAAAGTTTCAACCAGTCTCCTAAAGTTGTATTGATTTGTCCCCATAGTCTATCATTAACTACGAATGTATAACTGTTACCAGTTGCATTAGCAGCTTTTTGATTCATTTGGTCAATCACTGTGTTAATTACATTTACGTTAAGTTTAGCGTATTTGTATTTAGATGCGAATCTTTCGATTTGTGGAATAAGACCATCACCTGCGATAAGTGGACGACCATCTTCAGTTTGTACTGTAGATTTACCATTTTTATCCATTGTAGTTTTTCCCCATAGTAAGTGGTTATTTTTTACAGTTTGGAAGTTTTCTAGTAAGTCTTTTTCTATTTTATTTAGTTTAAAGATCTTTTCTTTTAATTCGCCAGCGCCTTCGCCTTGTGCGATTTTAATAAATTGATCTTCAGCTTGTGCGTAACGAGCGGAATAAGAAATGTCATTTCTATGTTCTGTAATCCAGTTACGGTGTTTTTCAATATTAGATTGATATTTTGTATATCCTTCTTCATGATATTCAGGCATGATGTTAGATAAGAATCTTGTAGTACCACCAATTTGGCAATACGATGTGTCTAAGATTGATGAGAAATCAGAGTCAATTAATTGAACTGTATATTCCCAGAAATTATCTGCTTTTCTAACAGGAGTTGTTTTTACAATCAGTTGTTGACGAGAACCGTCTACTTTGAATGTATCATATTTTTCATAATATCTTTCTTTGAAATACATTAAGATATCAGAACCGTTAGTTCCGTCTCCAGTTGGAGCAGCTGCGAACTCAACTCTTTTAACGAACTCAACATCAATTTCCCACTCGATCATTAACGAGTTAATTGGTTGGAATTTGTTAGCTGTTTTTTGATTATAATAAATGTTCATTAAGGCTTCTGTTAAGAAAGTCGCTGTATTATGTGTATACATGCGGGCCATAACTCCCATCATTTTAGGACGTGTTCCTAATAATTTGTAGAAATCTTCATAAGTTCTACTGTGTGCCAATTCTGGCTTTACGGTTACGTAACTTGCTACTACCATAGTAATCTAGTTTTAAAATAAGTCGTGAATACTGTTTGTTTGTTTGTCTGTAGGAGATGTTGTTCTTCTTACAGCACTGGGTTTATCTGGCTTCTTTAACTTCGCTATCTCAGATTCATATGCATTTTTTAAAGCGTCGAATGACTCTTTCCCATAACGTAAGAACCATGCAGCTTCATAGAGCTTCTTTGGATCGTTTAGGCTTTTATAAAAATCACTTGTTCCATTCTCGTCTAAATCTAACAGGAATGAAAGAACCTCATTTTTCTCATCATCTTCTAATTCAATTCCGTAGAACTCTGGAGTTTGCAAAGCAACATTAACCATCGTGTCCGAAAACTGATTGTATTGTTCTTCTCTTTGTTTCTCGAATTCTGCTTGTTGATTCTCGTTATATTGATCTTCTAGCTGTTTATATTCTGCTCTAAGAACGTCCACTTTCTTTTTGAAAAGTGTTTCATCTTGTAATTCTTTTTCAAGCTCCTTTGAAAGCTCTTCGTCTGATAAATCATATTTTTGTTTTAAATCTAACAGATAAAGTTCTTGGTCATCGTAAGCGTCTATATCATAAGTTTGAGTAGGTTGAACTCCAAGTTCATCAATAATTGATTTTTTATAACCTTCCAAATAATCATTCCATGATAAGTTATTAGATCTTAAATGATTTATTAACTCTATTTCATTTTCATCCAAGTCAGTGTCTGACTCATTCTGTGAAATTGAATTTAATATCTCCAGCTGTTCATCTTTACTTAGATCATAAAAATTAACTTCTTTTTCTTCAGCGTTATCATCTAATATTGTAACAGTGGAATTTGTCACTCCTCTACTCTTAAGATATTCATCTAATACAGAATCACCTGTTCCTGCTGGAATTGGTTCATCATCAAAAAAATTATCGGGATCCACAGATGGTTCGATGTACTCACCGCCTTCATCTAAAGGTTTATCTAGTTCTAAATCGTCATCAAAGATGCTGTCTAAGTCTGCCATAATCATTTTACATTTACAATTGTTTAATATTTAAAATCTATCTCGTTTATTCATCTTTATCAATGAAATAGTTGTATTCCATTATTTAGTGCAAAGTTACTACCTTTATTACTAACAAAATATATATTCATTAAACTTTGTTAATAATAAGGGTAGAATAACATTTAATTTATTTTTTAGTTATAAAACTTAAGGTCACCTGTAGAAAATAGATGAGCCTCAGTTTGTCTTCTTAATTTCAAACCTTTCAATTCAACTCCTTGGGCAGAAGTATAATGAGAAGACCACCAGTCTACTAGACTTGGGTCTTTGGCATTAACCAACTTACAAAGTGTGCTACTTCCTCCTGTATTATAAAAAAATGATACCAATGCTGCTTCTTGAGCTTCAGTTAGAGGTATAGTAACTTTTCTATGAACTTGTAATTGAAAAGGTTTCAAATCTACTAATAATGCTGCATCTGCCTCTTCTTTGGTATGTATTGTTTGTGATGCATAAGCTAAAGTTTTTTTGTCTGCACCTTTAATAAATTTTCCATCTTTACCTATCATTGCTCTTCCCCAACCTTCTGTCCAGATTCCCACTGGATCCATTTTAGGTTGAAGACCTATTTGATGAAGATCTCCATCATGAAGACCCTCAAAATGTGTTACTAATTCTATTAATATATTACTCATGTTAATTTTTTATTGTTAAATAAATACCAACTAATAAAATTATAATATTCAAAAGATAATATCAAGTACCTTGAATAAAATCATATTTTCCAAAATAATTTCATTTTTGTTTTAAAAGTATATTTATAATTGTATTATATCCAAATCAAGATATAAAAAATAATATTAACATTAGTCCTATATTATCTATTTGGATAATTAATATAATTCTAATTATAAACGATACTATATGTCATAATGTCGCACTATCTATTTTTTGTTGTCACCTAATAATTAATCCATTATAAATTGCAAATAATATAATTAATATTAAATTTGATATAATCATTTTATAAAACTTGTATCATTAAATTTGCAGGTATAGTATCTACTATAATTCCTAAAGTATTAATTCTTGTTGGAAAATAATTTTTATTAGGAACAGCACCATAATCTATAGTTACACCAATTCTACTGATTTTTGAAATTAAAGATTTATTTGCATTATTTGAAGGAACAATTCCAAAATCTAAAACTAAACCAATACTTGATATCCTTGGTACAGATACAGCTTCGATTTGATTTCTTGCTGTATCTGTACTATGAATAGCTAAATGCTCTGATAATAAACTCATATTAGTAATCGAATGCTAAATCAAAATGACCATTTATTTCTAACTTACAATATTTAAATGATGGAGTTGATGTTGTAAAATAAGCGCTCTGTGATAGAGTTAAAAACTCTTCATCAGCATTACTTACTTGCCATCCTGTATTAATTGCACTTCCAGAAGAATAATATGATATTTTAGGATTATCTAATTTATATAATAAGTCTACTCTTTCTCCAGCAGTAATTGTTCCCATAGTTTGATTCGATCCATTTAAAGTATTACTTGTAATTGAAGTATAAACAAAAGGTGTTGCTCCAACTCTTGCTGTTCCAAATGGAGGAAACCCTGATGATGAAGTTAGTACTACAGTTGTTGTATTCCCACTTAAACTTGTTGCTAATGTAGTTACTGGATTTGTTCCAGGAAAATCAGCCATTAACTGTGCTATATTTACTAAATCATAAAATAAAACAGGAGCTCCAGTTGTTTTTTCATATCTACTTGCTCCCGTAGCACTATAATAAAGACATAAAACTAGTGCTGCTAAAGGTGCTGAGAATTTAGGAAACGTTACACTTGGAACTGTTCCTGCAGAATCATCATAAGGATATACTTCAACACTTTCTATTGGATCACCTAAGATTTTATATAATACTGTTTCAGTACCACTTCCAGGATTAGTAAGAGTAAATGTTAAAGGAGGAGTATAACTTCCATTATACGCTGCTGTATAATTTGAATCAGCGATTATTGCTGTATCAGTAACTGAAGATACAGTTTTAGATATTCCATTTATTACTATCGTATCTCCTACTTTATAAAATTTAGTAAATGTAGTATTTGTACCTGTAACATTAGGACTTCCGTTTGTTACCGCAATAGTACCAATAGGTATTGTATTTATAAAAAAGTCTGGTAAATATTGTGTATTTCCATATATTATAGCTTTTGTAATATCATGTGCAATATTACTTACTTTATAAATAGAGTTTGGACTAAGTGTTGTAGGTGATGGACTACCTGTTGCATTTGTTGCATAAATAAAACTTGCAGAAACTAAATTTTGATATTTACCAAAATAATAGCCAAAAGGACTTCCATCTGTAGAAATGGTTTGTAAACCTTTAAATGTAGTACCTATAGGAATTGTAATAACGCCAATAGTCCTAAGTCTATTTCATATTTGTCCAGTTCCACTACTTTGAAAAGATATTGTATCATCGGAGTTTTTTAACATTAAATTTGAAACATTGGCTGTATCAACTCCAGATGTATTTACATCTGTTACTGTTCCAAATGTTGTTACAGATGAATTTACAGGTGATGTTGGTTTAAAACATCCTGTATATGCTCCAATATCACTTGCTCATAATGCTTCATTATTTACATCTGGATTTAAAGTATAATCTATTACACTTCCATATTGTATTACTGTAACACCACTAGTATGTGCTTTTTGAAATTTATAACTTCCTGTAAAATTATTACCTGATTTTGAAGTATAAGTAAATACTTCATACCCACTTCCATCATCATTAGTAATAAATAAATCTCCGGTTGAAGGAAAAGCTGAACCATTTGTTAAAACAACAGTAGTTAAAGCAGTTACTGGATTTATTGGAATTGTAGTTCCTAAAGTTGTTGTAATATTTGTATTATAATTATTAAAAATATTTGGATGACTCCCTCCATTTCTAGTTTCTTTAATAATTAAATTAACTTCATTTCCAAAAGAATCTTTAGATAACATTGTTAATGTTGTTGATGCACTAATACTTCCTGTATTTGGAATAGTAATTGTTCCAGTTGATGGAAATGCTGTTGGATTTGATATCAATAATGTAATTGTAGTTGGAGTACTATTTGCTGTTATTGCTGATTGTAATGTACCATTATAAGAATTATTTAATCCAAAACAAGTAACTCCAGAATCATGTGCTATTTTAGCAGTTGTTCCAGTACCATTAATACTTCCTGTAAAAGTTGCAGATACTCCTGCTACATATGTATAACTTGAATAAACAAAAGCTTCAGAACCAGCTGAACATTGTAAAGCATTTCTTAAAATTTGAAGATTTGCTTTACTATCATTTGTAAAATTTGGAATTACTATATTTATTCCATTACTTTTAATTATTGTATTACTTAATAATATATTATAATAAAATCAAGATAATGAAGAAGTAGGAGTAAAATCAGTTATTATAATTGAATTTTTTACATATTGTACTCCAGTTCCATTATAATTCAATCTATTAACTGTATTATTTATAAATACTCCAATACTTGATGAATTAGTTCCAGAAATTAAACCATAACATAAACAATTTCTAAATCCTTGATTTTCATTTGTCGAAGCAAAAGAAGGAGAATTACTTTTAGTGAATATTGTTCTTGATAAAGGTAGTCCATATCCTATAGGAGTTGGATATTCAGTAGTTAAATTAACAAGACTAGTTCCTTGTCCATATGTAATTCCAAAATTAGATGTAGTAACTTGTTGATTAATATCATCCCCAATAATAGCTATATTAACTAGACTTTCATTAATAACTCCTCTAAATACTATTTTATTATTTTTTAATGCTGCCCTAGCTACACTTCTAAATGGATATTCTCTAGTTCCATTTCCTGTAGAATCATCTCCTAAATAAGTATGTACAAATGCATAACTTGTATTATTTACAAAATTAGATGATTCACTTCCATCTGGATTTGGAACAGTTTTTAATTTAAATAAATTTGATGCCATTATAATTTAATTAAAATGTTAGACATTGCCCAATTAGAAGCTGTTTCATAAATGTATTGGGGATATACTTCAAATGTATATCCTGCTACTGAAACTTTTCATAAATAAGGTCTATTATATTTATCTCTTGCTTCTATAGGAAGCAAATCTGTAATTTGAGAAGCCACATTTTCTCCATACCATTGTTTAAATTCATCTGTTTGTTCAGATAATAAACCATTCTCAAATTGTACTGTGTCTGTTATTTGTATCATATTCTATTATTCATTAAAAGTAAATAAAGCATTAGCTATTACTCCTGCTCCTGAAATTGTTAAATCATTAAAAGTTATTGTAGTATTAGCTGGTATAGAAACTCCCACTAAAGTACTTGCTGTATTATAAGTAGTCGCCCCAATTGTTACAGAATAATCACTACAATTTAATTGTTTAGTTACTGCTGTACAAGTTAAATTATAAGGATAACTAAAAGCTTGTGGTTGTGCAACTGATGTTAATCCATTTTTAAATACACCTAATTGTACTCTAGCTAATTGTTGTATTGCTGTTTGTACAGTACTTGCTGTAACAGAACTATAAGGAGCAAATGAAACACTTGATGCTGTAGTACTTGCACTTACACCTCCCGCTAAAGAAGTTTGTGCTCTATAATCATCTGCTGTAGTAACAGTTTGAACTAACCCAGCGCCATTTACAATTACCCTATAAAGTAATTTATATTCTGGACTTAAACCTACAGAATTAATATTTGGAAGAGATGCTGCTCTAGCATTTGTTACTGAAGTATAACCTCCTATATTTCCAACTGCAACTGTTTCTACAAATATATGTATAGGATTAGCAATTGAAGTAGTAGCATAAACAAAATAATTAAAATATCTTGTTGATGATGTTAAAGGTGCTGTTAGTGCATATGTACTTCCATTTACAGCATATATACCTGCAGCAGGTGTACTTTCACTAGCTGTATAATAAGGTCTATTAGACAACGAACTTACAAAAGTATAAGTTGATACACTATTTTGATATCATATTCTAGCTTTTGTTGTAGAACCTATAGTAAAGGCTATATCCTCATCATATATATTACCAGCACCTATTGTAAATGTTGTATCAGTATTAGTTGTTCCAGCAAATGAAAAACTTAATCCACTACCATATCTTGTACCAATAGTACTATGTGCTCATGTATGTCATTGAATATCTCTGTTATAAGAGTGTCTTTCATCTCATACGATACCTGTTGTTCCATTCCAATATACAGCAGAAACTATAACATTTGTATCATCCATTCCTGGAAATATAGTACTATTAACTAATGTACCATTAGCATCAGAAAAATATATTCAATATAATCCCGACATGTTATATAATGTTGAACCTCCACCTCAACTTGCAGGTGTTGTACCAGTTGCTTGAAATACAACGTACTGTGCATTAGATGCTGCACCTACATTAGTAAAATCACCTCCTGCGTAAGTATTAATAATATAATATTGACCAATAACTAAATTACCACTAGTTTGTGCTGTAGAAGGATTTCCTTGTAATGCTGTGGCTTTATCTACAGAAACAGTATATTTAACACCTTGATTATAATAAATTAAATTAGTCGTTCCTGTACTTAAAGTAAATATAGGTGTAGATAAACTTGTTGTTGGTAAAGGTAATACTGTACTTCTTGATAATATACCATGAAAATATTTCTTTTGATCCAACACTGTTTGTTGTGGTGTTGAGATTGGAATATTTGCTAGACTTGCATTTTTTCAAGTACTATCTGCTGCATCTTTTAATAATAAGTTATCTGATGTTGTTGGCGTAGTCTTAGTTAACGATTCATTAGTTAAACCTAAATGATATTCATTTCCTGCAGAACCACCTTGTATATTACTTAAATCATTATGATTAAATACACCTGATGTTGCAAATGTTTTTGTAAATGCAGAATCAATTTGTGTAGCAGTTGTTGCTCCTTTTTGTACTATAATTCTACCTACTAAGATAGACATTTTAGATAAATTAGCTGTAACAGTTGGAGGAGTAGAAGCTTGAGCTTGTGCTAAAGTATAATTTCCATTTCCTAATACTACATACATTTCTGTACTTGTTCCAGCTAAACTTCTATATACCCAATTTACAGCATATTTACCATTAGATAAAGTTTGTAAACCTGTTAATGTAGAATCGTATTGAGTATTGTTATAAATATTTGCAGTTGTTAAATTCCAATCACCTACCTCAGTATGATAATAAAAATGATATGGTGTACTTCCTGAATTTAATGTTGTGTTTATCATTACATTCTCACCATCATATCATATAGAACCACTCCCAATAGTTATATGTCGACTGCCATCCTCACCTAATCCTAATCCAGACTCATAACCAAATCTTTCAGTATGTATTAATCTATGTGCTACTTTATTAGCTAATCCATAACCATAAGTACCTACATAAAAAATATCAAATTCATTTATACTTCCAACACTTTCTCAATAAATTTGAGCTACTGCAATTTTATTAGAATGAGTAATTATTGTATTATCTGTAGTTATTGCATATGCTGGATTACCTCCTGTATAATCAACATATAAATAATAATATGTATTAGGACTTAAAGCAGATAAACTATTTGTTGCTGCAATTGTATATTTCTTTATATCTCCAGTTTGATCTGATGTAGAATATAAATTAGCTAACATACTTTCAATAGTTAATACTCCACTTGAAGTATTTCCACTAATTGTTGGTTGAGTTAATCCACCAGCAGCCAAAGGAATATTTTGTAAAGTATTATTATTATAATCTATTGTTTTATTAGTAAGTGTTGCAATTGCAGAATTTTTTGTTGCATCTGATGTATTATCAACATTACCTAACCCAACTGCTGCTTTATTTAATGGTTGGAAAGTTTTATCTCCTCTATAATAATCTGCACTAGTTGTTGCAGTAATATTATTTTCTTTACCGTTAAGTGCTGTTTGTGTTGCTGTACTTACTGGTTTATTTGTATCAGAAGTATTATCTACATTACTTAAACCTACTGCCGTTTTATCTAAAGTCTGAAAAGTTTTATCACCACGATAATATTGACTTGTTGTACCGCTTGTTATTGTAGGCTCTTTAGCATTTAATGCTGTTTGTGTTGCCGAAGATATAGGAGTATTAGTTAATTGAACTTTTTTCTTAACTCCACTTGCAGCTGAATCTTCTATAATAATCAAATCAGTTCCTACAGGAGTTGTTTTCTCAGTAAGTGTACTAATTTCATTTGCTATAGTAGTATGTATAGCACTAGTATCTCCGCCGGCACCGCCACCAGTAATACTAATATTACCACTACCTAAAACTGAAGTTCCATTAATAGTTTTAATATTAGTACCTGAAACTAAAGTATCTTGTTTAGTAGATAAATCCGGAGATTTTACTATTAAACTAGTATCTAATATATCATCTTTATATCAATATTCTATTACTGATCCTCCTGATAATATTCCTACAGTTAATCCTTTATATCTTAAAGTTGAACCAATTTGACTGTTTGCTGTTGGTACATCAGCATATGGTCCATATTTAGCATCTACACTTACGTTAGATCCTACTACGATACCAGCTGATAATTGTATTCCTGTTAATGCCATATTATGAATTTCTTAATTCTATTGTTGCGTTAGAGTTTGTCAATGCAGACTTACTAACATGTATTTTATATGATTGTGCTGACCAATAAGAATCAGGAGAGTTTACACTCTGTGTTGTTACAGCCTCAAATACTACTGTAATAGCTCCATTATCCAATGCAGTTACATAATATACTATCTTAGTTGTTGATGCTGCAGGATAAGCTACTGCTAAATACTGTGCATTTACGTTATAAGGTATAGATATTGTTCCTGTACTTGATGCTACTACTTTTGTTGCTGTACCTGCTTGAATAGCAGTAGCCATAGCATTCGCTGTAATTGGTGAAGAGGATTTTAAATAAAATCAAGGATAAACACCTGTTACAGTTGGACTTGAGGAAGAATCAACTGATGTCCCACTAACACGATTTGCATCTAAATTGGTTCCAATATTTCCTTTATTATCAAAATAATTTCCACTGCCGGCATTATGATTAACTGTAACTGCTCAGTTATTTGAACCATCTACAACTACGTTTGAGACTGCTAATGTGTTTCCAGCTTGTGGTGTACTTGAAATATTTGTTCCTGTAAATGTATATTGGGTTGCAGTCCCAACAAGTGGATTTGCATTTGTTGTACCATCTCCATTATATATCTCCCCTCTATTAAATGTTGCAGTTAAAGTTCGAGAAATGGTTTGGCCATTTTCTAAAGTTCCTGTTGTACCACTTATAGTTAAATCAACTGATTTATTTGTTTTTATTGATGCTAAAATAGTTGGAAATAAAATAGTATCTAAAACTTGTACTAAAGATTTTGCTTTTCAAACAGATGCAGCTTGTGCTGGAGCTCCACCTACTACTACACTTTGAACACTATCTGAAATAGTTGAATTATAAAGAGTTCCTATTGAATTTGCGGTAATAGTTATTCCCTCATTTGCATCTACACTTAAGACATCTTGTTTTGATGTGGCCAAACCACTATATTGACTGTTGGTTGCATTATCTCCAGAGTTAGTGCCACTTGTATTATTTAACACTGTCTGTTGTGCAGTTGTTAATAAATGTTTATTAGTTCCGTCTAATATATCGTCAGCCGTAGCATCAGCACCACTAGTTACAAGTCCTTTTGAATCATATGTTATTTTAGTTTTTGTAGCTCCAGTAATTGCACCATTTGGAACTACACCAACATTAGCACCACTAGCTATACCATCTAATTTGGTTTTATCCGTAGACGACATTACACCTGCAGCAGATTGTGTTGCTGCTGATAAAGTAGTTCCAGAACCTGTACTAGATGTTAAAGGAACTGTAGTTGTTGTTATTGTACCTTGTCCTAAATTAGTTGCAACATTTACTTGTGCGCCACTTGCTATACTATTTAATTTCTCTTTATCAATTGCAGATAATAAACCTTTACTTCCCTCACTACCACTTACACTAGGTGTGGCTATTGCAATATCATCAGTACCATTTGTATGTGATGCAGCATGTGAATTAGGAGTTCTTGAATCTGTTAATCTACTATCTGTACCATATACTACTTCTGTAGCAGAAGCATTTCCAGTTGCAGGAATGTTTTTAGCAGCAGCTGTACCTAATGTAGGTTTATTAGTTAAATGATTATAATCTCCATCAAATAAGCCTGAAGAGGATCCTAATAAAATTAAATCAGTGCCGTTTCATTCATAAAGTAAATTATTACATTCATATAATACTCCTAACTGTGGACTTGTTCCAGCATCATAAGTATTATCTGGATTTCCTGATATAACATTATATATTAATTTAGCATCTGGATTATAAACTTTATCTCCTATATTTAATGTTATAGGATCAGGATTTATTAATGATACTAAAATAGTTTGATTAGCTTTTACATTAAGTAAATTATCTGTTTCAGTTTTATTATAATAAGTAGATAAATCTTGTGATTTAAGTACTAAACTTGAAGTATCAGTCTCTCACCAATATTCTACTACTTTTGCAGTAGATGGTAAATTAATTGGTAAAGTCCCAGTTAATCTACCTGACGAATCAAAATAACTTGGATCAATAGTACCTATGACTATACCAACAGTTAGCCCTACCGCTTTATATGCAACTCCTGCAATTGCAGAAGTTGTATCTTTTCAAGGCCCATATCTAATATCTAGTACGTCTGCCTTTTTTAAATCAAGTTTGTTATAAATTGTTACAGCCATTATATTGTAGTATTTATTATTGTTATTGTATCAATTTCAGATTGATAGTTTGTAATGTAGAATGAGTAGTTAACTAATACCCCATCAACTGTAATATCATATGTTGTTATATCTCCAAATAAATTACCATTACCGCCAATGTTTTCTTTATTGAAATCATTTTCATACCAACTTCTTTTTTGAATAGATGTTGTTGGAATAGCAAACCAAGAGAATGAACCAAATGGTGATAAAAATGGTATTATTATACTTCCATTAGAATCTTCATCTCTTATTGTAGTATCCATTGCATTAATTAATTCCTCTGAAGCTATAGGTTTAGTGTTAGTAATAATATTATTATAGAAAAATGGCATATAGAGTACAAATCCACTACAACTTATATTTTTTGTAGTTACACCTAAAGAAGTTATAGTTACATTTTGTGTTACATTACCTGCACTTAATCCAGATTTTAATCTTACATAAATTGTTGTATCTGTAACAATTTTATTTACTCTAGGTAATGTAATACTATTTGTAAATCCTGAATTTTGAGATAATGATATTTCATAACTAGAAGGCGCAGTAATTACAATGTCTGTTCGTAAATCAGAACCACTTACTACAAAGGATTGTGTTACAGAAGGGCCTTGACCTACTCTATAAGTAAAATTTGTTAAAGCAGTTAGCGATATTATAATAGTTGGGTTAGATGTATCTGGTTCTACTGTTCTTACATTGAAATCATCATATACGCGTTGCCATGTATAAATGGTTTGTGGTGTATTTATATTTTTATAAGTATTATTAGTAGGAATCACAAAATTCACCAATTTTTGATTATTGCGAATAATAGTCTTATTAAACTTATTTATAGTATCTATATCTGATATAGGTATAGATTTATAAATTGTTGTATTATTTATTAAGTCACTTGAATAAGAATTATATCAAACACTTCAATCATAAATCTCTTTACCTATAATCAGCAACATTATATCGTTTGCAGTCTTAGTATCGTTTCTAGCTAAATACTGTAAATCGTATAAATATTTAGTTATGGAAGATACAATTGAATTATATATATCAGTCATATTAGCAATTGCATTGATTAAGTTTTCTTACTAATAAAGAGCTATCAGAAGAGCAATTAGCAAATTCTTTTTTAATTATATCATAAAACATTTCAGCATCGTCATATCTTTCTAATCTCATGGCTTCTTCATGAGCATATAGAAACATATAATTTCTAATCAGTTCTTGGTAATCTCATTGATCTAAACAATTTCCATCCATGTTTAAAATCATCCCTTTAAGAGAATCATATACATAATTAACGTTGGATGTTGCTGCTTCAACAATTGGTAACTCCGGCAAATTCAAAGTAGTCGCAGCTTTGAATTTAACATAGAACATAGTACTTGATGAATTACCATCACTATCTGGAGTAACTGCATATCCATCTCCTAGTATTATAGTATTTATTCTTATGACTTCCGATTGCCCTGTACCAACTAATAAGTCTGAATAGTTTCTTCAACCATCGTCATACGTTGTTACACCATTAACTATTACTGGCGCATTAGGTACATAATCATATTTTTTAATTCATAATTCTGTAAATACATAATCTGTAGGACATTGAACATCAAATTCCAAATAAATACTATCCGGTGATATTCTTAGTAAATTAATCTTTATCATTATGATTTAGTTAATTTTGCTGCTAAGCCTAATGCCCCACAAGCTGTTAATATATACCCACAAACTGTAAATACAATTGGTGCTACACCAAGAGCTTGTAGATTCCAAATCTGATTTGCTGTTACTATTCCCAATGCTGCGCCGCCTAATGTTAATGAGAATTTTAATACACCTGCCCAGAAAACATTTAATTCTGCTTTCCATCTTTCTTTTACTTCGTTTAGCATATTCTTTTATTTTAATCCGTCCATTCGGACTTTATCGTTTTTGTTATTATTGTCAAGTAATTGCAATCCTTCAAGTTGAACACGTTTCTTATCCCATTCAAGTTTTTCATCTTTATAATCATGCTCACTCTTAGCTTCATACCACTTCAATTGTTTTTCAAACTCAAGACGTTCTTTCTCCAATTGGATTTTGTCTGCGTTAAGTTTCTTAAGTTCTTGTTGAAGTTTCTGTGCATCGGCTGTAACTTGTTTAAGTTGTTGATCCATTTGCTGAACTTGTTGACTTAATTTACCAACTTGGTCGGCTTCTTTTCTCTTCTTAGCCAGAGATAATTTAACATCTTCTTTCATACGAGTTAAGCCTTTAGCTGTTACTAAATCAATTAATGTTTCTGGGTCAAGCATATTACCTTTAGTTAATTCCATACCTAATTGTTTAATTAGTTCCTGTTCTTTAACTATTTCAGAACTGTCAGTTACATGGATATCATAATCAGTTGTTGTATAATGTTCTGGCAATGCTGTGAAGATTTGATTTAGTCTATCACCAAGAATAAGAGTCCCACTCATACCTTTTTTATAAACAATCTTAGATAGATTTAAAATATCAATTAAGATTTCTCTTGTCATTAAATCCATAACTTGATAATATTGTTTAGTAATATAAGTCGATTGTCTTACACCTACTTGTACATTTGTTACTGCATCTCTTTGTTCAATGCCGCCAAGTTTTTCTCTAAACACACCGGTAATCATAGAACATTCTTCTTCATTTCTTTGTATTGCTAAATCTATAGCTTGGATGGCATTCAACTTAATTGTATCATCATATCCTCCAAAAGTTGTATTAGCCATTTGAGTGCCTTCCTGAGAAGAATCAATTAAAGCAATACCAGACTTTTTATAAGCTTTCCATTTCATTAATCTTTCAGTAGTATCTTGTCCTAAGAATTTAGGTAAGTGAGCTACGTCTAACCAATCTCCAGCTGCTCCAGATTCTGAAATAATGTTATCTCTATAAAAATAAAGAACGTCATTCTTATCTTGTAAGTTTGCTGTTTTAATTAAAAGGGAGAAAGGGTCTCCATTTCTATCTGAATAAAATATCCCGTTAACAGTTAATGAAGCAGATTTTTTATCATCAATACTTCTTACTATGTGTTCGGCTTTTCCTTTAGGAATATAAATGTTTGTTCCAATCCTTACTCCTTCATATCTGTTTACGATATACTCACCATCTTCTTTTTCTGTCTTTAACCATTCAACTTCATACGTTGGGAATACTCTAAAATATTTAGATGTATCTCTTTCAAATGGAAGTAATGGAGTTACTTCAAATCCACCAAGAATACCATCACTCATAGTGTTACCTGTAATAGAATCATAACTTCTTAAGTAAGTAGTTGAAGATCCATCAACAGAATAATCTTGTAGATGTTCTAATTCAGCTAAGTCATCTTTAGTAAGATAATCTCCATAGCGTGCTAGGATTTGATCTTTAGTCATATACTCTCTAACTACAGCTCTTGAGGAATTCTTTAGATAAGGAGACTCAGGATTTCTGTCAATAAAAGTATTAACTGGATTTAAAACTTTTAAAACTACGTTAGTACTATTTGGTGAAGGATATACTTTGTAATATCCAGTACCACTAACTAACAAGTCTGTTAGTAATATTTTTCTTTGGTTTGCAAAATCAATTACTCTGCTTTGCATTGCCCAGTCAACAATATTTTGTCCGGCAATTTCATATTCAGAAATAAAATTTCTATCAATGGACTCATGTAAGTCATTTAGTTGTTGTTCCACATCTTTATCAGGAGCATTTTGTTGTCCCATGATAGATGAGTAAATGGCATTCTTTAAATGCTTATTTAACTCCTGTGCAATATCCGCATTGATTTTTAATTGTTTATCTCTATGGATATTAGATAATGTCTTAGAATCCTTACAAGAAACTCGTGGAAGGCAAGGTGTAGATAAGTACTCACCTATTAACACGTCTACGTGTTTTCTGGTTAGTGGAATAAACTCTACAGATGTAGGAGTTCCTATACCATAATTTTCTTCCAAGTGTCGGAATTGCTCCGGATCTCTCTTACCATGATAATAGTTATAGGCTTTGATGATTTGGGTCTTTTCATATACCAACTCATTAATCGCTCTATCTATAGTATCTAATATCTCTTTTTCTGTACCTTTTCTTTCTTTTTGTGGATACATATTATTCCTCTCTTGTATTTTCGTTTCTTGTAACTTTGTAAATTTCTAATCTAATATAATTACGAGTTCTGATTTCTTCATAGATATAATCTAAAAATTCTTCATCAGTGTCGCAGTCTATAGAGACAGTCGTAGGCATCATATAACTAGGTAATCCAATTACTCAAGTATAAGTAGGTGGGTTTTTAATTACTTTTAATAGCCCTGTATAATCGGCCTTATATCAAATCTTTATATAGTCACGAATCTTTTGTGCTAATTCTTGCTCGTCCATATTTCTCTTCTTCTGTCCTTGGTATAGGACCATAATGTTTATAACCATTTGGATCTGTCCACCAACCTATATCTTGGAATACCTTCCCAGGCTTTTCTCTTGCTTCAGGCTTTTTAACAGACATCTCTTCATCTCCTAATTCACACATACCCATAGCAGCCACGATATCGAAGTCTTTCTTTCGCTCATCAGAATATTCCAAAAGCTGATTAATTATTTCTATATAGGCAATTGTGTATGCATAGTCTAAACAGAAATCATAAATTAATTCTCTATAATGCTCAATTACTTTTAATGAGGCAGGAGCTCCAAACATATTTGAATTACCTTTAGCAATGTCCGACATTGTCGAACGTGGGCGTTTCATTAATAGATGTGACCACTTTTGATTTCTGAAATGTGTTATGATGGCAGTTCTTGTAGACTCTAATACTGCTTGACAATTATAATACATTAAAAGTTTGGCAGCATTCTCATAAGCTTCACGTGGATCTTTAGGACGGTCTTTGTACAAAGCAACATACTTTGGATCTTGTGTTCCAAAAACTCTCTTCTTTATAACTGCACAAAATTGTGATGGTTTCTTATCAGTACCTGTTGAATCAGCTGTACCAATATCAATGGAGTCAATTCCGCCAACATAAAGATTTTTATAATCAGCCCCTTCTTCTGAAAGAAGAGGATGTTCTAATATACCAATCTTACCTGTCTCAGGATCTTCTCTCCATTTAACACCGATAACTCTATCATCAGAATCTCTTTTCCACATTAAATGCCCTCAGTGAATCTTAGGAGTAGTTCTATATATTTCAATTTGTGCAGACTGTTCTGCTAATTCTTCTCTTGGGAAAATATTATCGTCAGTCTGAATTAAAGCCTCTTCCATAGTAAAACAGTACTCAGCTTTATAATCAAGTAAATCTCGAGGGTCAGAAGTTTTCTTTTTACGTTCTTTATTGTACCACTCAATAGAAGCATCTGGGTCACACCATCCTCTACTATCAATTAACTCATAAACTATTCGATAAGCTGGAATGAAATATCCAGAAGTCATATACTCTCGATTTCTTGTAAAGTTATGATGAACTGGCAATATGTTATATGCTTGCGGATTCATCATCATTTTCTTAAGCCCTTCCATAGAGCTTGCTTTTGAAGAACCACCAGTACCAAATGCTATTCGCATTCCTACTCTCTTACCCCCAAGTACGGTAATCAAGGCCTCCCCCTTAACCCATTTTTTAACTAGGATTGGATCGGCTCCGGCTTCTTCATATATTAATTTTTGTACACGGTCACCTCTTAACTTATCAGGATCATTTGCAATGATCCCTTCAATCTCAGCCATGTGACCATACTCAGTTAAATCTCTATTCTTTTTAGATGCGCGCTTATGCTCTTTCGTATTGATGTTCATTCTCACACGTCTAAATGCATTTTCGGTATTATCATTTAATCAATCAAGTTCTTTCCAGATTTTGTCAATAGTTGGCCCTAAATGTTTATCAGAGAAAGCACTTACTAGAATCCTATAGTTAGGAATCACTGTATAAGGTCTAGCTGTAAAACTAGATGCAATCTCAGACCATCCAATACCACGACTTTTTAATACTGCAATATCGTATCCTAATCTTTCACACATTTCAATGTAATGAAAGTATTCATACTGAAATACTAAAAATGCAGGAAATCCATAAGATTGATTAATTGTGTCAACAGAAGATGTTTTTAAATTATAATAGTTTAAAAAGAAATAATTATCTCCTGTAAGTCTATAGCCATTAACTACATGCCCTTCAATACATCTTCGTTTCCTTTCATCCCAAAATTCTTTATATGATCTAGTACCATAAATGGTTTTACTATATTTACCAGTAGTTTGTTTTGCTATGGCATCCTCTCTAAACCAGTCTGGGTTAAAATCCAATCCTTGAGTTTTGTTTATAGGCCGATAACCAGTAAGTTCATAACTTTTTTCAAAATCAAAATACTCTATTGTATCTCCTAATTTAACATCTCAATTAATAATTTCGTTCTCTATCCACATAATTATTAATCGTAAAATCCTGCCTCAACTCCACCACGAAGTCCACTATCAGGTTCAAGTTCTTTCTTAACTTGTCTTTCTAGTTCTTGTAGACTTATAATAACATCCTTACAATTTTTAATCTCGCCAATTAAATCCTTAGCTTTAAAGATAGGCTTACCATCTACAGGACTACGCTCGTTAACATCAATATGTTGTAAGTAATAAATTAAAGTATCTACAGCCATCATTGCTGCTCGCAATAGTGACATTGATTTTGATGAGTTTTGTATAGCATCATATTTAGCACATGCGGCTTTGAATAGTGAATCTTCAAACTCTAAGTCTGTTAATTGTGAACTATCCATTGCCATCAAGTGTCTTTCTTGTTCTTGTTCGTTAAAGAATGGGCTTTCCCAATCAAAGAATAAAAATATATATGTAAATTCTCTGAATGCTCGCTCTTTAGATTTACCAGTTTTATCTAATTTTGTTTTGTTTCTTTCTTCGTCCATTAGTGCAGCAAACTCTTTTGTAAGAAGTATTCCTTCTCTGTTTAAGACTACACATTCATTAACATTATCATAGTGAAAAAATTTCATATTAGCATTTTTTAGATTTTAATTTTTTACCCATTTTGGCTTTTCCAATTCTATCTGGAATAGAAATCTCAGCATTTCTTTTTTCTTCTTTTTTTAGAGATGCTTTATTTAATGGGAGATTTTTTGAAGGAGCTGGAGCTTTACCACCCTTTTCATTTTTGTTAACAGCTTTAGTTTCTTTCAAAGATTTGATATAATCTTTCTTAGTATTACCTGGACCAAAGTTTCCTTTACGTGCAGCCTCTAAAACTTCTTTTGAAGATTGTGGGCCTTTACCAGACTCGCTTTCAGTCGAGTTAATTCTATTGTAAGCAGTTACAGAATCTCTTTGTGCTGTCTTTAATCCTTTTTGTCCAGTTTTAACTCTGTCCATTGGTTTTACTTTAGCACCTTTTTTAGCAACACCCATTTGTGATTTAGCACTTACTGCTTCGCCACCAGCTTGAGATTTTGCTACAGCACCTGACTTTTTAGAATTTAATTTGCTGTTCTTGTCAGACATTTTACCACCTGCTTTAAATGCTTCAGGTATAACTTGGTCATGTACTTTTCCGCAACATCCACAAGTATCAACTAATTGACCACCTTTAAATTTCTTGGCTACGACTTCGCAACCGCATTCACATTTCTTTTTCTTACCACCTTTTTTGTATTCTTCAACTTTGCTGGTAGGTTTCTTTGAGCCTTTATCCGAAGCTTTTTCTTTTGCTGCCATTTTTAAATTTTTTAGTTTTGCACCTTTTTTAGCATATTGTGTTTTGGTTGCTGGGGCAGTACCTACTTGTTCTGTATACTGTTTGTCCAAAGCATCCCAATCTTCATCTGTCAAGTCTTCCGCAGCCTTAGTTATACGGTCTACATCTTCTTTACTATCTTGAATTAAAGTACTTCATTCGTCTATAGAAGAAGCTTGTCCATATTTCTCTGGGTTTATTTCTTGCGAATATAAGTAAGCGAAATATGGAAACAGTTCTTTTTTCTTATCGTCAGTCATTTTTAATTATAATTTAATGTAATTTTCAAATTTAGGGTTTGATAACCTTTTCTGAAGTGTGTTATATTTAATATTTAATATTTCAGAAGCTTCTTTTATAGAATTGTATGTGACATTATCTACTATAATTTTAGTAGTATGATTTTGACTTTTTCTATTTTTAGCTGCTTCAGAAAGTTTTTGTTTATGTTCATTCGAAAAAATCTTTCCTTTTTGGCCCTCACTTATATGTTTAGCATGTTCTTCCGATTTTTTAACTCCTAACATAGATTTACTAATTTGTTCTTTTATTTCCTCAGAATGATTATATCCTAAATTACTTCCTGCAATTTTCAATATATTATACTCTGGTAATAAATTATCTATTCAATATTGTTCTCTTTCTAAAAGATCTATTTTACCACCTTCTTTATAATTAACTACTTCTAAAACTTTAAAAATAAATGCATCTTTTCCATACTTATTATATGAATTTTGCAAATGAGTATTATGATGACTTTGGTTATACAGTCTTGCAAAATGCTCTTTTTCTCTTTTATCTATATGGGAAGTACTTCCTACATAACATTTATTATTAATAATATTTTTAATTAAATAAATTCCAGCACTCATTATAGTTTCTGAAGGTCTTTTGTGTTGTAAATTGCTTCTTGTAATTCTCCTGTGGTTGTAAATCATCTACATAGGATCCCTTGGAAGAAATCATTTTTAACATCGTTAGTTCTAATTGTTCTTGTAACTTTACGAACTACGTACATCGTTGGTTTATTTGGTATCTCTTGTCTCAGGGTCACAGGATCTCCTGGCAAGAAAAATTCTTTTACATTAGTCATATTTTATTTTTTTTAATTCATTTGAAATCGTTCTTTTAAACTCTCATTTAACACACATAAAATTTGTGGTTCACTGGTTAGTTTATATCCTAAAGACATGAAGGGTACTGGGTAGCATGTGCGTGGGTCGTAATAGATATCGTCTCCAGCTTTTAAATATTTACATTCTGGACCTACCTCAATTACTTTAGCACATGCAACTAATTCTTGTAACTTATCCTTTTCTCCTGAATCTGGATTCATAAAGTCTCCATTGTATTCAACTATAATACTTCCTTGTACAGTTTTCTTATAAGGGTTGCTTGGATAAGGTAGAAGAATAACTTTATTAAACATAGGTAACATTTCTAATGTTGCTAGTTTAGCATTTAATTCTTCTTGTTTTTCTTTTTCTAATTTGAGAAATAACTCTCTGGCTTCTTTAGCCGCTTGTTCGTCTTTTTGGCTTTCTAACTCTTTGGTAAATGGATTTTCTGGTAATATTAATCCTTCATAATTTTTTGAACTACCGCCCATAAAAAATTTACCCATTTGTTCTTCTCTGATACTCATAATTTTATTTTCATTTTACATTTAACATTATCATCTATGTAAGGGGCATTCTGCTTCCTTTACTCTACATTTTGATCTAAGAACGCAACCACAACCATGTTGAAATCCTGGTCGAGCAGTCTGAGAGACTTCCCCTTTAGAATTCATATATAATGTTGGATTACAAATTTCTCCAAATAAACTATCTTGTTTTAATAATGGACATGCTCTACATATAGCAATCCGTTCTTGGTATAAAGCATCTTCTTGATTTAAGATATTCTTTATAGTACCATTAATTATCTGACCAACAGTAGACATAATATAAAACCAATTACACCACCTCCACCTAACCAATAGGGAATTGTGGCAGCTTGTTTTTGATACTTAATCTTTAATTGTTGCTCTTGTTTGAACTGCTTATCCAAATCACTTAGTTCCATTTTTCTTATTGAGATTATTGAATCTTTAAATTCGATAATAGAATCTTTGTTTACAATTTGAATTGCTTGATTTTTAATAATAGCATCTTTCTTAGTCAGTTCAACCTCATCAATTTGGTAGAGCTTTGAATCTCGCTCTAAACCTGTTACATAAACTCGGAGATTAATAAACTCCTGTTTTGTAAAATTATATGTGATGATTGTGTCTTGTTTATTTTTTGACACTTCCCACCTTTGCAAGGATTGCGTCCATCCACATAGCGTGATCGACAGCAGGAGCATCATAGATATAATTAATTTTTTTCCCATAATCATTTGTTACTGTGTCTTTAACACTTTCTAAAGAATCAATTTGACCTTGTAAAATCTTCTGTTGTTCTACAAGTAAATGGTTAATACTATCTTTTTGTTTTATCCTTGTGTCATATGAATGTATAATACTATCATGACTGTCACGATAATAATCTTCTTTAACATTCATTGTTTCTACAACTAACATTATACCACACGCTAAGAGTAATATAACTATGCCGTGCAATGCAAGTTTAAAATATAATTTTTTCTCTGGATTTTTTAAATTCATCATGTTCAATTTGGTTTTTATAATATCCCAACATCCTCTCTACATCGTTTTTTAAATACTGACATTCGTATGTCGTACACCCACCATCGTGGTCATAATGTATTAATATTAGTGCTTTAATATTGAATTCTGGGTTTGCTTTCTGAATCATCCACGCATATGTAGATAATTGTAAAGAATAGTGCCAGAAATTAGTGTCTTGTAAATTGTTCAAAGGGTACTTCATCATTTGCGATTTCTTAGTCTTTCTATCGAAGAATGATTTAGTTTCAATTTTTTTATTAGTCTTATAGTCTAATATATAAACATCATTCCCATCTACAATTACTAAGTCAGCTTGCCCTGCCAATCTAAGTTTTCCATCAGGTGATATCCGAGATAATAATAATTCTGGATATACTTTTTGTGTGCCCGGTTCAATCATATTAGTAGTAGTCGTTGAAAAGCGACCACCTAAACCTAAATGACTTAGTTCTTTAGTGTTGCCAGCTAAATGTTCTAATTCATGTTGTCTATGAATGGCTGTCCCCCTAATACAAGACTCTTCACGTTTTGTAGCCCATTCATCTAATATCTCTTGTTTCCTTTCTTCAAAGTCGGCTTCGTCAACACCAACCATATCTAAAAATCTATTATTAAAAATCTTTCTTTCTAATAATAAAGGTTTAAGTTCTTTAAAACTATCTGGATCTGCTAAGCTTTCTAAAGCTTTATATGCAGACCAAAAAGCTTCATCAAAAGTGCTGAACTTATGTATCAGCGTTGTTACTGATATACATGACTGGTTTGAACCTTTAATCCAGTACTTGTGTAACTTGTCATTGTAACTTACAATTGAATTCTCTTTATCTACTTCGAGCTCATTAAAGTTAACTTCATTTTCATTTTCATTTGCCATATTTATTATTTATTTTTTCGTCTAATTCGTCTAGGTTTAGTAAAGAACTAATTACTTGTGCTGCTTCTGCACATCGTGGTAAAACATCCTGTCTTGCAAAAGTTTTTTCATTAGTAGTAGTTACTACTATAAATCCTAGTGTTTGTCCAACTCCATAAATAGAATAAAATAATGCTGACTTAACATTATTTGGATGCATGAAGTTATATATGAACGGATAATCTTCTTTGAAACTTATAATATCTTCTGTGTAGAAATAACCTTTGTCCTCAAGTTCAAGAATAAACTTTGCAAATAAAGATATATTAATTCTCTGGTATATATGTGACACACTGCTAACTCCTGGTATTAATGCTTCACTTGTGGCACTTATAAATAAGAAAGGTAGCCCTGCTAAGTTTGAACTTCCATTTGAAAATTCTAAAAGTAAAGCCCTATCGCCATTTGTATCTACAAGTAACTCAGATAAAATTTTAGTAATCTCTGGAGCAACACTCTTTCTCCTATTAGTCGCCTTTTGATGCGACACTTGATTCTCTATTAACTTATGTTCGACGTAACCCCTAATCACATTTGGAAATGTTTTTATGATGAAATACACACCGAATAAAAGTAGTACTATCAATAAAAATAGCACCGCGAAGGTTGTTCCATAGTCTGTAGCTATGTGATTTAAAAATTGAAATACAGCTTCCATTTCTTAGTATTGTTGTTTTAATTGTTAAGTACTCATTATTTGTGCAAAGGTATTAATAATTTTTGCAACAAAAATAATAATGGTTAAAGAATTTAAAATATTAATCTCAGCAAGAGTACTCTTACATATACCCTTCTATAAATAGAAAAAGGAGACAACTAATTGCCTCCTTAAACTTTAGATTCCATTCTCTCTTAATGTCGAAAGAATAATAGGTATGATTGGATTTCTGACGCAGTCTTCATCCTTAAAATCTATTGTTCCTATAATATCAGAATCTTTAAATATTTCTATAACGGTAGCTAAGCAAGATTCAGATTTTCTTTTTCTGTCTATTTGTTCAGTATCCCCTAAGAAAATATACTTTGAGTTATCTCCGATTCTTGTCATCATAGTTTTAAAAGTATGAGCATCAATGTTCTGAGCTTCATCAATTATAACTATGGAATCATCAATAGATAAACCCCTAATGAAAGCAAGTGGGAGTACCTCAACCACTTTGGCGTCAATTAGTTTTTGTGCAGAAAACTCTCCACATATCTTATCTATGTTCCACACATAAGACATTATGAACGGTTCCATTTTTTGTTCCATCCCACCTTTGAGGAAACCTATTTCCTCTCCGGGGATGGTTGTTACAGATTTCACTAGAATAACTTTTTTATAACCAGCCGATAATAGATTAAGTGCAGTAGCTAAGGTAACATAGGTTTTACCTGTACCTGCAACGCCTGTTGCAATTACTACTTCATGTGTTTCTATTAGATCGACGAGTTCTTGTTGCTTGTCGTTTTTTGGTTTAAAGTTTTGTACTAGTTTAGATTGTTTTTCGGGTAATCTTGGTTTGCTTCTGTCTCTTCCCATACATAGTTTGTTTAGTTTATATTCTTGTTATTTCGCAAGCACCTCCTGAATTATCTACGATTAGCTTGCATAAATTAATGAAATAAGTTTGGTCAAATTTGTTCTTCATTATATTAATATCTTTATGAACTCATTGAACATTGCCTTCAATGTAACCAAGGGAGGAGTCTATTCTATCAATTGATGCTGTATACGTATCTTTACTATGGAGAGGAAACCTTAGTTTAATTCCAGATAAAGCACATTTACGACCTTGTTTTAAAAATAGATTTCACATATATTCTTTAGTTATATTGCATTCTATTTCATCTCGTCCTTTAGATCCATTTGAACTTCGTGTAACATGAGAATACCAATAATCTCCAGATATTTCACCTACACCATCTCATAAAGGATTATCTGAACCTTTCTTCTTTTTACAACCACAATGAGTTATTTTCCCAGATAATAAATGAGTTCCTAACGGAGTATGAATATTCCCGCAAGAACATTCACACGTATATCTATAATGCCCATTTCGTGTTTTTGAATGAACTTCCTTAACAGTAAGTTCTCCAAACACCATATTCGTTAAATCTTTTTTCATAATTATATCCTTGTAATCTCACACGAATCTTTACCACTACAGGCCTGTGCGGCGAAGTCACTGACGTTTTTATAAGTAGGTTTGTTAAGTATTTCTCCGAAGTCTACGGGTTTGAATGACCTATTTATTACTTCCCATTTATGAAGTAGATGAATGTCTTTAAGACAGTAGATTGTCATTTGCATATCTCCATTGAAAAAATTCTTAGCAAACTTTTTGGCTCTTGATAGCCAATACTTTTTAAGCATCGCTTGTTCTCTTGTTCCAGTAACTGGAATTGATTTATCTTTTAGCATATCACAAGCTATCCATAAGTTATCATTAAAGTAATGTAAGCCGTCTACAATTAAGCCTGATGCAAATAATGCAGCCTTACCATATTTAGCTACTACTTCTTCTAATGTACTTACTGATGTGAATGGTGCTTGTGTAAAGTCTTTATCTCCATAGTCAGAGATGAAAGACACTGCTGTGAAATCCTTTTTATTTTCCCAAATATAATCAATGACTTCTTGCATATTGTCCACAATAACAGTATTGGAAGTATTATGATTAACATTAGGGTATACACAAAGGTCTTTATTTGTTCCTTCATTAACCCAATATTTTTGTACTAATTTAATTAATTCTAAGTGTTTAACCCCCTTAACATCTTTCTTATATAATCCTTCTATTGGATTTTGAATCGGAACATAAACAACATAATCACTATTTGTGCTTGACCAAAAACTTTCCTCTAATAAATAAGGCATGTGTTCAGCTAACCATTTTGCTGTGTCGTTCTCTTTATTTAATTGCATAATACGGAAGTATCTTTCTGAATGTTCGGGATGAATACCTGAAGCCGTTCCTAAAACAACTGAAGCGTTTCCAGAAGGCTTAACACAAGTAGTACGAGCCGCTTGATTAATACCAATCATTTTAGCTATAATCATATTTTGTAACTTAACAATAGATGCTCCTCTTATAAGTATATCAGGATTGAACAACATAGGATTATTCATCCATCCGGTAACCGATACACCAAGTAAAGCTTCCTGTTTAACAATAGCTTCTGTTATTATTCCTAAATAAGGAAACTCAGTATATCCTGCTTGTAATGTTCCTATAGTAGCAGCTGCTTTACATGCACTATAAAATTCATCCTCTGTTTTACAAGCTTCAGCATTTATCTCTGTAAGATTACAGAATGCAACACCAAGTCTAGTTTCATTAGTTTTAATAAATTGTTCCACTTCCTCATAAGGAATTTTATCTAATGCAAACTTTCCATAAATAGGTAATTTAAGAATTTCAAAACAAGGATTAAACATATCAAACCAAGAGTTTGCAAAAGCAAATCCGATATCAGACATACCATCATTCATTTTAATTAATGTCTCAAACTGCTCTTTAGTAGTTAAACTTCTAAGTAATAATACTGAATTATTAGTTCTTCCACGTTGTGGATTTTCTAAATCCCAGTTTCCAATTTTAGCATTAATCATTTCCCAATCATTAGGATCCACAATCATATTAAGAGCAGACCGTCTAACTCCACCACTTAATACAGCATCTGATGCATGGCATAAGATATCACATACTAAGATTGGCCTCATCTTTTCACCCTCAGTTACCAACCAATTGTTTAATAAATGCTCTATTTTGTTAAGAGATTTTCTTAAACCGTCTGGACCTGGAGCTTTAAATCCGCCTGATATATAAGCACCTTTATCTCTAATTAAAGAGTAATCGAATTTAATTTCATATCCGGCATATTCAGGAAATGGTTGTTTGTCAACAAAGTAAGATGACATCAACACTCCTAATGCATCTGCCCAACCTTCAATTGAATCTGGAATGACAAATGTTTTTGTACCTAATGTACGTTTATTAATTCTTGATAAGTTATTTACGAAAGGAATCAGTAGGCCTAAACCTACTCCACAACCACTCAAAGATAAATAAAATACTTCTTGAAATATTCTATTTCTTGCTGCATACATAGAAGAACAATTATATAGACGTGCATTGTTGCGCGCTATTTGTTCTGGACGATACTGTAAGTTTCTTTGTGAAGCTAATATTGATTTCTCTTTCATAAGACCTAGAGCAAAATCTATCTCTTCATTTAATTCTGGTATTCCAGCATAATGTTCTCTATGTCCATCAACAATAGATTCACATGCTTCTTCCCATGTTTCGTACCTGCCATCTAACTCTCTCCATTTAAGATAGTCAGAATGTAGTTTTAAATCACTCAAAAATTTCTTTCCTGCGTTCATTAATTTGTTTTAATAGTTAATAAAAAAGCCCCACTAATCTCTAATGGGGCTGTGTATTCGGTTAATGCGAAGTGTATTATTGCTTAAAAATATATATTCATTTTTCCTTTATCACATACCTTATACTTAGCACGAGTTGTAGGATTCGAACCCACGAAGACGCTTTGGACACATCAACTGTCAGTTTTGAAGACTGGTGGCATACCACTTGCCGAAACTCGTATGTTAGGATTATAGTATCCTAAAACTTATCTGTAATATCTATTAAAGTATTTAATGGTGATTCAACTACAAAAGTAGCATTGCCTGCTATTTCATAATAGCCTTCTTTTTCTAACCCTCAAAGTAATAACCATTGTTCTATTGCTTTTATATCATCTACAAGTAGTAAATAATAATTTCCTGTAGCCATTGCTGCTACTTGATTTGCATCATCAATTAGTTTGTTAATTTCTTTTATTGTCATAATTATTCTTTTATTAAGTAGTCATCAATCTCATTTAAATAATCTTCTATATCTACCTTATCATGTGGACCTATATAATATCTTCCAGGAGCTTTGTCTGGGTTATTAAAGATTTCAATTGAATCATTTGTAAGTCTAATCGTCCAATCACCTTTAGTCCATTCATTTTCATTTTGGCTAACGTAGCCATGTTTCATTAACATTTCTTCCATATATCATTTGTTTTAATTACTGGTACAAAGATACGAATAATTTTTGAGAAAAAATCAAACTTTTTATTTTTATGTGATTAGAAGTCTTATAAGTATCTTACTTAATTATTCTTATAAATTTTTATTTTTAAATTCGGATATTATGCTCTAAGTCATTTAGAAAAACCGATTCACTTATGAGGTAAAATATATATTTTTTATTGAAAAATTATTCTAACTTTGCAGACAAGATAATAATTAACACATAAAAATATAATATATTAATTTATAAACTTAAACCAATTACCATGAAATTAATTCCAAAACACCAAACGGGGAATATTATTAAAAGAGAAGGTGATCCATATCAATATAAAAAATCTGGCAATCAGTATTTATATAGAAAGACTGGAGAGACAAATTGGACTACTGCTACTGGTACTAGAGGTAATGCAATACAAGGACTATTCAATAGCCCTACATCATCAGCTCCAACCTCTAAAACTAAACCAACTAACTTCAGTAAGACTGCTGTAGGTCAATACATTGATGCAACTATTAAACCTACTGTTAATCCCGCTTCTACAATGACTTGGGATTTTAATAACCCAACAAACCCAACCAATCAAAAATTAATGCAAGCTAATAGAGCTTATCACCAAGAAAATAATGCTGCAACTAAAAAATCTGAACAAGATATTCAGATCCAAGCCAAACAAGATATGTTGCGTAAAGCAGGTTATAAAATTAAATCCGATGGTGTGTGAGGTAATCGTAGTGAAGCAGCCTTTAAAGATTACTCAGAGAAACAGAATCTTAATCAGAAGAAGTTAGCTGCTGCTATTACTGTACCACAAAATCCTGAACTGCCTATTGGAGCTAAAGTTCGCGACTTCTTATTACGCCATGTAGACTCTCCTATGATTGCCGGCGGTATTATGCAGATGTCGGATGCATTAGGAGTTAATGCCCCTCTAACAGCAAATGCCTTAAGTGATAATGATAAGGCAATGATTAAACGTTGGGGCTCTGGTCTTAAAGAGGGTAAGTCCAAAAACTTTGGTTATGGGGATGGTAAAGGTATGTCAGCTATGGCAAATCCAGATGAATATAAACCATTCGATAGTGAAGCAGATAATCTATCTCGCAGAAAATTAGCTGGCATTTATGGTAGTGGAAGTATTCAAAAGGTTGGGGATAATATTGTTGTTAAAGGAGGTGATTATGACTTTAATCAATCAGCTACTAGAACTATATCAACACCGATGGAAAGATTTGAATCTGCTAAAACAGCAGGTTCCGACACAGGAAGTTTAATTAAAGGTGTTGCCCAATCAGTTATGAGAAATATTGCTCCAGCAATTAATACTGTGGCTTATGATGAGCGTCCACAAATTGAACAATTAGATGACAATGGTCGCCCAGTAAAAGATGCTACAGGTAAGTTTGTTATGATGCCAAACCCAGACTTGGAAAAGAATATAGCATTAAATAAAACTCGTAAGCGAGGTGCAACTATGGAATCAGTTGTATCCTAAATAAAAAAGGAGCTAAACTAATTAAACGTAAGTAATGAAATATAATATACCGATAGTAAAAGGACAACAAGGTTTAAAAACTAAGCCATCATTTGAAGCTTGGTATAAGACTGTGCCTAAAGAGAAAAATGATACAGCTATGTATTCTTTAAGGGAAGCATATAATAATGAACCATTCTCTTTAATGCAGAAGTTTGCTAAGATACCAAGTCAACATCTGTATGATACTTATAAGAAACCTAACCATTGAACATTCTCTACTGAGTCTAAATTCTCTACACCAGAGAATCCGGGAGGTAGATGGTCAGTTACTCCAGATGGAAAAGATATGTTTACTCCTAGTGCACAGAATTATAACAGTCATGGGATTCCTGCTTTCAATGCATACATGAAGAAGTATGAACCTAAGGTTATAGTTAATGGTATTAATGCAACTACAGGAGCTGATAGATTAATTAAGCACCCTTAAACTAAACACATACATTCATAAACATAACTAACATAAACTGAAAAAGGCTAACGAGTTCATCGCTAGCCTTTTTTTATTTCGTAAAATTTGTTTGCTCGGTTCCTAAGAGAGTCGCTGTATTACTTGTAGTTGTAAATGGTGGAGTAGGATTTCCAGTTCCATCATGATACATTATTGGATTATGTAAGTCTACTTCCCACCAAGGTTTACTCGGTTGTGTGTATGGCACATACACTGGAGGGTATTCCTTAATAACTTCTTTCTCAATAACAATCTTATAGTCCCAAGCATTATGATGTTGTAATACTTCCATCAATTCATCTATTAAAAATTCCTGTTTAACTATAACAGTTTTATTTGCTGTGTCTATTAAAGTACGTATCATATTACTTCATTTTATTAATTAACTCTTCATCTTCTTTAAGTAGAAGCAAGTCTAATCTATCTTTATAATCTTTTATATATAAGTCAAGGAACGAAGTTCCTAATTCATTATTCCATTTGGATTTATGATTCCATCCATCTCTTACTGTCGTAAGGCGAGCAATTATTTGCTCTAGCATTTCTCTTTCATTCATTATAACATTAACCAATCTTCCTCTAAGATGTCTAAATGTGTTGGTGTCCAGGGCATAAATATGTCTGCAGTTACTAGTGCGATATAAGAGTATACTACTCTAAACTCACCATCTTCAATTTTGACTACACCCGCTTTTCTATCTCCTTTCGTTTGGTTTCCGTACTCTACTAATATTAAGTATTCGTCATCGGACCACGGTCTTCTTTTAACTTTAAAGCCTAGCTTCATAGCTTCTAAGGCTTCTCCAAAATGCATTGCACTATTCATATCGTATATCATGGGCATTAGGGTAATGAGATCTGTCTCGGTATACTTGGTAGAAATACCAATTTTCGTAAAATTCTTTCGGCGCATTGGGATTAATTACTGCTTTCAGTTGGTTCATTCTCAATTAATTTTAATTCGATATCCCCATAAAGAAAATTATCTTCTTCATTCTCTGCGATGAATTCTCTTTCTACGTGGAATACTTTAAGTGTATATTTATCAGCAAGCATCTTTTTAACATGCTCAATTATTTCCTCGTCAGTAAGAAAGATGTCCTCTTCTGACTCTAAGATTAAGTCGAAATTATCTTTCACATAATAAGGTAAATCTAACTCTTTGGCTGTGACTAAGCCGAATAAAACTTCTCTTCCTATCTGTTGTATGTTACTCATCCATTAATTTTTTAATTGTTTTATTTAACTTTGTAATATCATATACGATATCACTTACATCTTCGTAGTCTAAATCTTCTGCTAAGTCTTGTAGTCTGTTGATAAGCTCATCACGTTGGTGAGTCAATTGTATTATTTTAAATTGCGTCTGTTTGTCCATATAATAATTTTTTATGGTAATCCTCACCAAATTTTATTAATTCTTTATACATCTCAAGATCTATCTCAAATTTATGATTACCTACACAAGTTAACCATCCTGTATCTTTATTTAATATTAATTCTTTTTCGCAGATCGGGCATGTAAACTTATCCATTTCCTTTTAATTTACTTAGATTAAATCGTTTAACTTTCTTACCATCTGTTTCTATTATATCAAGGTATCCTTTTTCTATTAAGGATTTATGACACTTTCTAAGTTTTCTTAAACTCCATCCAAGGACTTTAGACTCCTCCTCGTCAGATAAAAACACATATCCATATTCTATATCTTCCATTACATTTGTATTTTATTATTTTTTAACTGATCTATCTCTTCTAATTCTTCTTTGGAGAGTTTACCTTCCATAAACTTTTTAAATGCTTTTAACTCTTCCACTTCTTTTTGCATTTCTGAATGTGCTTTTAAAGCTATCTGCACATCCTTAGATGTCTCTTTGGCTTTTTCTTTTAACTCATTAATATCATCTTCATGTTTCTGGAGTGTCCAGATGATAGCTTGCCCAAGTTCATTTAAATGGAAAAACTTTTCATCTATTCTTAAACCTGTGACAGGATCTTTCTTATCCGTTTTAATTATAGATAACAATCCTTTCTCCTCTAAAGCTTTATTATATTTTGCAATAGTATGCCTATCAAGATTAATAATGTTTGCTAATTCAGAATCGGTATATGAGATTTTTCCAAAGCCCTCAATATCCTTATACATTGTTTGTTGTGCGACCATAACATATGCCTTGAGATTAGTGTCAAGGTCAAAGTCAAGGAACTCATAACTAAACGGCTCAAAGTTTTTATAAGGATTGAATTTATAAACATTCTTTCTTCCCTCTTTTCGCACTTCTAAATATTCTAATTTTTTCAAGGTCTCAATTGCTTTGCGCACGGTCGGTTTGGATACTCCAGAAATCTGAACAATAGTGTCTAACGAAGGATAACATTCTTTAGTCTGTGCATTCATGTATCTCTTAATAGTAACATATACTAATAAGTCTTTCTGAGATAACTCTCCGCTTTTGGTCATGTCATTTGGTAATTGGACATGTTGTTTGTTACTTGGATTCATATTTCTTATGATTAATTATTACATACAAAGGTAAACAATAATTCTGTGAAAATTTCTCAATTGTGAAAATTTTTACACGCCGAGTTTTAGAGCATCTTCTTTCAACTAATTTTGATATATCACCTGGCATTTTTTTAATTTTCATACTTTTAAATACATCTCAATTGGCTATGGCGAAAAGTTTACCTAATTGAAAAATTGGGTTGGTAAAAGTTGTACCTAATGTTGGTAAAAACTATACCTCTAACTATACTTATACTATACTTATAAAAACTATAATTAATGGGCTGCGCCCCGAAATCAACTTTTCAAAAAAATTTTTTTTTATATTTTTTCAGGACAAGTGATTCAGAATTGTTTTTATTTTTCAAAAAAATTTTTTATTTTTATATTTCAGGGGAGTGGCCTGTCTCCAAATTTACCCCCAGCCTTATAGGGCGGGAAAGGGGTGCGTGTGGCAC